>NZ_JAUBOX010000004.1:0-48673 GCF_036700445.1 Microcoleus sp. T3_B1 | reverse complement strand
GCACCTGTTTCTACTTTTACTAACGATGCGGTGGCTTCCGATAAGGCTGTGGCTTCTGATGTGAAAGCTGAGGAGGAGAAAAAGGCGATCGCACCTGTTTCTACTTTTACTAACGATGCGGTGGCTTCCGATAAGGCTGTGGCTTCTGAGGTGAAAGCTGAGGAGGAGAAAAAGGCGATCGCACCTGTTTCTACTTCAACTAAGGATGCGGTGGCTTCCGATAAGGCTGTGGCTTCTGAGGTGAAAGCTGAGGAGGACAAAAAGGCGATCGTAACTCCTGTTTCTACTTCAACAAAGGAGACGGTGGCTTTAGATAAGGCTGTGGTTTCTGAGGTGAAAGCTGAGGAGGACAAAAAGGCGATCGTAACTCCTGTTTCTCCCTCAAACAAAGATGTGCAGGCTTCAGATAAAACTGTAACGACAGTAATAGAAACTGAAACGAAAACAGTTGCACCTCAACCTCCACCTAAAAACCTTTCGACACTTGAGACAGAAACCAATAAAAATCAACCGCAACCTACTGTTACTTCTAGTCCCCAGACTGATGGCAAACCAGCAATTCCTAATCAAGAAGTTGCTCAGGTTTTTCAGCCCATTGCCCATGACAGTAAGCCAGCGATTCATCCTCAAGAACTTTCTGCTATTAGTCAATCAATTGCCACCGACAGCAAGCCAGTAAATTCCACCCCAGAAGTCGCTAAGCCAGCAATTGCTACTAATAGCCAGCCAGCAATTGTTCTTCAACAAGTGGCTCCTGTAACTCAACCTGTCGCACCAAATGCAATTATCACAATAGCAACAAATAGTCAAGATAAAACAAATGCAGAACCCATAAATCCGGCACAAAATGTCGGATTAAATCCGGTCGCAACGGCTACCTCCTTCCATTCTCCCAAAGCATCTCAGCCCTTAGTCGGTATTATTAGCACAGGATTTAATGCCAACAATTTTGACATAGACTACAGTCGCATTAGTCTCGGAAAAGACCGCATTGCCAACGACGACAATCCCTTAATTAAATCCGGTGAAGGCAGCGAACAAGGAACTCACGTTTTAGGCTTAATTGCTGCCACTCAAAATAACAGCAAAGGCATCGAGGGCATTAACACCGAAGCACCGATTTGGTTGGGTCGGGCTAGCGGCAACAACAGTTGGGCAGAATCCTTAATTGAATTTGTGGATACTGCCAAAAAATCCGGTCAACCCAATGCAGTTGTTAACATCAGTTTTGAACTAACTCAAGTTGATGCTAGCGGCAAGATAGTTTCCCGCTACGAACTGACCGAAGCAGAAAAAAATGCCCTAGAATATGCCCGCAAAAATCAAGTTGTTGTTGTCGTTCCTGCGGGCAACAATCCCCAAGAAATATCGGCTTTAGGGAAAGCATCTCTTCAGTTTGACAATATCATCACCGTCGGTGCATCTTCTGGCGGTCAAGTCACAGACTATTCCGGCACTGGCAAGGGTTTAGATATTTTAACTGAAGGAGGAACGCTGAACAATCCCGTGCGATCGACTGTCGCAGAAGGTACAGGATTGATGGCAGGAACTTCTGTAGCCGCAGCCCAAGTCACGGGTGCAATTTCTCAGGTGTGGGCAGCAAATCCCAAACTGAATTATCAGCAAGTTATTGATATAATCAAACGCACCGCAACTGATATCGCTTTGCCCAATTGGGATGCCAAAACAGGTGCAGGATTGCTGAATTTGGCAGCAGCAGTACCTCTAGCAAAAGCGACTGAAGCTAAACCGCTACCACCAGAAGCGACTGTTCAAGATGTTGTCAGCCAAATCAATAACTTAGCTCCGGAACTAGACAATGTTTTAGAGCAGTTTAACAATCAGGTTCAGCAAATTTCTACCAATCCAGACAGTGCTTTAATCGAGCCAAAACCTGAAGATGAGAAACAAGCGGCGCAAGAACTTGATGCTTTAATTGCAGATTTGCAAAAAGACATTGATGACTTGCAAAACGATCCGTTTGCTGATGTAGACGGCATTGCTAGCGAATATCAGTTTGATGCGAAAGACCAACCTTTAATCGGTATTATCGATACTGGTTTTGCCGAAAACAATCCCGATATTGACTACAGCCGGATTATCAAAGGTCGCGATTTCAATGACAGCGACGACAACCCCTTACTTCCTGCTAGCGATCCAAAGGCTGAACACGGCACTAAAGTATTAGAAGTGATCGGGGCAAAACAGAACAACGACATCGGCATCAATGGCGTAAATGATGATGCACCGCTGTGGGTTGGACGTGCTGTTGGTTCTGGGAAATGGGCTCAATCTTTGCGGGAATTTGTCGATGCTGTCAAAGTATCTAAACAGCCAAATGCTATTGTCAACCTCAGCTTTGATTTAATTGACAAAGATGGCAACACCCGCACTAAATTTACAGCAGAAGAACGAGCCGCCATTGAATACGCTCGCGACAACAAAGTCCTGATTGTAGCAGCGGCAGGAAATCAAGGTGTTGAAGGTTTATCTGCTTTGGGGAAAGCTTCGCGGGAATTTCCCAATATCATCACTGTTGGTGCGGCGGATTGGAATGGAAATCTTGCTGACTATTCTAGCTACGGTTCGGGAATAGATTTAGTTGCTTTTGGCAGTACCCCTGACAGCCAAGCAAGTTCTAATGCTAATTCAAATGAGGATTTGCTCAAAGATTTAACTGCTGAAGAGCGGCAAGCTGTGGAAAAAGCGATTAAATTTAACGAAGCACCAACTGAAGATGGCAAACTAACAGAAGCTGAGGAACAACTTGTCTTAGAAGCGACTAAAAAATTAGGAAAGGCGTTAGGAGATATTAAGAATCCTGATAGCAATTCAGTAGCATCAATTCCCGAAATTGTTGGTACTTCGATTGCTGCGGCGAAGGTGACTGGTGCGGCTTCCCAAGTTTGGGCGGCTAATCCGAATTTGAGCTTTGCACAGGTGAAAGCTATTCTCAAAGCAACTGCGGTGGATTTGGGTACTCCTGGGTGGGATATTCAAACAGGTGCGGGTTTGTTGAATTTGGCTGATGCTGTAGCAATGGCTAAATCTCCGCCCTCTGGACTTGATTTAGCAGATAGTATTTTATCCTCTGATTCTGATGTTTGGAGTGAAGAAGGTGCTAGCGAAGAAGAGGCTCGCCGTCGCCGAGGTTTTTTCCGCCGATTTTTCCAAGGAGCGAGGAGAATCTTTCAAAGGGTGAGCGGATTTGTTGGCAAAGTAGTAAGTTTTGTTAACAAAGTATCGAGTTTTATTGGCAAGGTTAAGGGCTTTTTCTCTAAAGTTAGCGGTATCTTCTCGACGGTTAAGAAAGTATTTAGCTGGATTGGTAAAAAATTCTTGGCCCTGCCTATCTTGGGGAAAGTTGGGATAGTTTTAGGAGGGATTGCTCTGGTTGGAGGTGCGATCGCAGGTTTAGTGGCATGGTTTAAGAAGAAGCAACAGCCCCCTGCACAACCACCTGTTCAAAATACCACTCCGCAGGAAATTATCGATCTCCAAGGAATCTGGGGAGGATTGCCAACTGTACTGAAAACTGCTCTAAAAAATGGGATTAATAGTCCTTATGGGCGACCGCTTTTTCAGGGCGATCCGGCTGGGATCTTGCCACTTATCCAGACTTTATCCAGCATCAATCCAGGACTGAATTCGACATCGCCACAACTTTATTCTTGGCTGTTATATGGCACACCAGCTCAGTTTATACCAGTTTTGCAGGGTACTGCAACAACTCCTGCACTTCCACCGGACGTTGCTAATGCTTGGAGTGGTCTGAATCCACAGCAGAAACAAGAACTTTTGAAGTTCCTGCAAGGTGGAATTCCGCAGCTATATCAGCCCCTGTTTAATGGCACAGATCCTGATGGTATTTTGCCACTATTAAATGGTTTAGGTGGAATATCACCCAATGCTCAAAGCACTGTTTTGACTTTCTTACCAGGGGGAATTCCCAGTCAGTACCAGCCAAATTTTCCCTAGGGCTGGCTGATTTCCAAAATCTAATTGCATCCCAGCAATCTCAGATTCAAGGCACTCAGTCAGCCCTGCAAACCTACCAAGCTCAAATCAACGAAGCTAATGCTTTAGTTAATCAACTCGAACAGCAGCGACAGGAGGCTCAAAATGCTGCTAATTACTGGAATAGCCAGATTTATACTTGGGGAATTGTCGGCTGGCAAAGAGGTCGTTCAGGACGCCAAAATCCCATCTACGGCACGATTTACAATCCGCAGGCGGTAGCTTATCGAAATGAGGCACAAGCGGCTGCTAATATGGCGGCTCAATACCGAGATATAGCTGCACAAAAAGCCCAAGAGTTAACTGCTGCTTTGCAGCCGCAAATCACAGCATTGCAACAGCAAGTATCGGGGCAACAGCAACAATTGCAATCGCTGGTGCAACAGCAACAAACATTGCAAAATCAGCCGCAGCCCGCAATTGCTGCACCGTGATCGTTAAAGCCGATCGCCCGTCTGAGTCGCAAATTTGTAGGTTGAGGTAACAAACCCCAACCTACAATTTACCCAAATTTGAAGGAATTTATATGTCTATTATCGAAAAATCCAAAATTATGTTGATGGCGGCTTTCATCTTGGGTATGGCCGCTAAACCCAGTTTCTCTGCCATTTTCAACGTCGCATCTGACTTTTCCCTAACCAATAACCCCAATGGTGCTTGGCGCTACGGCTGGTCATCAAGCCTTGGATCTAACTTCAACCTGTATAGCAACGTAGGAAACCTGACTCCTACCATTGACTTGTGGTACGATTCTGCAAAAACTTGGTCGCCTTCTGTCACCCACAACTCAACTGCAACTGAAGACAATTCTCATCCGACAATAACGTACCAACCCAGTCAATTAAGCTTTCACCCCGGTTATTACGGAGAATATAGCATTGTCCGCTGGATTGCGCCTGAAGCGGGAACCTACTCACTTGCTACAATGTTTACCGGCCTCGATCATGTTTGGCCGACCACAACAGATGTTCACGTTCTCCATAACAATATTTTGCTTTTCAGTAACTTGATTAACGGCTTTGGTGCTTCTAGTAACAAGTCATTTGCGACGGCTGGGACGGTTCAAGCTGGTGACACAATTGATTTTGCTGTTGGTTATGGCAGCAACCAAACTCATTCGGGCGACTCAACTGGTCTGGATGCCACTATTTCAACGACACCCGCAGCCGTTTCCGAATCCGTACCCGAACCTTCTACTGTATTAGGTGGATTGGCGTTTAGTGCTTTTATTGCCAAAATGCGGATGAAACGCAAACGGCAACAAAAAACTCTAGAATCCATTGGCAGTTGATAAAAAACCGCGCGATCGCTCCTCACAAACCCATCTCTTTCTCCAACCTACCCAAAGAGCGATCGCGCTTCCCCAACCCCGAAAATCTTATCAAAAACTCAGAGGTAATTATGTCTTCTCAAAACATCCTGCAACAAATTAAAAACTCCCACTCCCTATTACAAGCAAGTCGCGATCGCCCCCAGCACCCTACGCGATCGCCCTTACCAAAAAATTCAACAAACAGAAACCTGTGCGATCGCCAACCAACTATCTCAACAGATAAATTGGTAGCGCAGCAGCCAATACCTTGGTATTATTCCTCACTCTGCTGATTGGTATGCCTGTCAACGATCCGGCCAATATTTCTCAATGCCATTGTTGGGGCGATCGCACCTAATCCCTTAGAAACCCGGTTTCTTCTTCACGCGCGATCGCCCCTCTCCCAGAAACCGGGTTTCTCCAATAACTTTTGCATCCTACCGAAATATTTAGGAAGAAACCCGGTTTCTCGATCCACGCGAGACGCCGCATTTTCGATTATTTCCGCAGCACTGAAGTGATAATGACTGTAATAGTAGCACTAGCAATTAAAGTAAAAGCAAGTTGCACCACCCACTGAGTTGCTTGCTGGTAATTAGAAAAGCGATCGTTAAACTTCTCCGAATCCCTAGATAGCTTGTCAACTTCAGCCGATAGCTTGTCTAACTTTTCGATGACATCTGCCAGGGTTGGTTCTTTATTGTTTGTACTTGTCATTTGTTGTGTTTTAACTCGCTCGATAATTCTATTGTACTATATTGCCGGAGCGATCGCGTCGATGATATGAGGGCGAGCGCTCGCACCTAATTCCTACTATTTGTCACCCACAAAAAAACCTTCCCATGCAGTGTATCTTATATTCAAGAGTAAATATAAAAGCATCGCTCCGATCGCCCTCAACACAAGATACAATTAAAGGAAGTAATCACTCCGACCATTCAGTAGGAGACAAATATGCAAACTCAAAGCAACAACGTAATGGGAAAAGTTTTCGCCACTCTGACAATCATTAATCGAGCCGACCAAATTCTAGCAGAGGCCGGAGTAAAATCAGAAGATCAAATTCGCTCAATAACTCTCAAAAATGTATTGGTAGATACGGGTGCAACTACCTTGTGTTTGCCACAAGATACGATCGCCCAACTGGGACTGAAACTCCTGAAAGAAGTAGACGTAGCCACCGCAATGGGCATCGGCAAAGCCCGAATTTTCCGAGATGCTACCATATCCATGTTCGATCGCGAAGGAACCTTCGAGTGCTTGGAGTTACCAGGAGGTAAAGATGCTCTTTTAGGAGTCATACCTTTAGAAGCTTTGGGGTTAGAAATCGATTTACAAAATCAAATTTTAACACCATTGCCCATCAGTCCAACAGAAACTTATTTGACGATTTTGTAGCGAGATTTATCATTATTTCAGCAATTAAAGAAACCGGGTTTTTCACCAAATTAAAGGCTGGGATGCAGTATTTTCGTAAAAAACCCGGTTTCTGGACTCCCATCGTAAGTCTCATATATTAACTTTTGTTACAAAAACTCGGCTTTTGCGTAAAAATACCCCGCGAAATCCCAATACACAATAGAAGGCTTTCACCTTTGATGCAAATTCACCCCCAAAAACTATGACAGCCGCAACTATGCCGATCGCCCCCATCGCCCCTTACAGCCACCGTCTAGCCACCGCAGAAGACGCAAACGATCTCGCCCCCCTCTGGCAAGCATTCGCCGCAGAACGCGAATCCATCGACCCCTCAATGCTGGTCAAACCTAACTTCGACTTTGAAAAATACGTCACCAACCAACTCGAAAAACCACTTTCTTTCTGCTGGTTATTAGAACATAGCGACAGCATTATCGGCTGTCTATTTATCTACTATTACGACGAAGCCCCGCCCGCCAGTCTCCCCGAATACTTGATTCAACAACACAACATTGAAAATCCGTTTCACTCCCGCCGCGTCGGTTCCGTTTTGGGGATGTACGTCCAGCCAGAACATCGGAAACCCGAAGCAATTCAAATGCTAGCAAAAGCAGCGATAGCCCATGCTAAAACCATGAAAGTCAGCGATATAGACTTGCTAATTGCAGCCGATCAACCGGGCATTCAAGCCATGTTGCAGCGGGCTGGATTTACGAAAGCCGCAGTGCAATATACCCGCCATTATGACATTGCAACTGATGATGAATTACCGAGTTTACACCCGCCCCATCCCGAATTTCCCGATGTCGAATTGCCTGCACCGAGAGCAATTCCGCTACGCCATCCCCAAACTAACGAACTCCTTCGCAATTCTCAAGGAGAACCTGTTTTCTTGATGCCCTTAGTTGATGACAAAGGTGAATTACTGAAGTCATCTAGCGGTCAACCTATTTACCCGGAATTGTTCCTCGATCCCGCAACTAATTCTTGGGTTATTGATACGGAAGACAAATTAGTGGCTTGTCCGATTTTGCGGGATGAAAATGGACAAATAGTCGAGAATCAAGACATTGTTCAATTTTATCGTCCTGCTTACCAAATTATTGATGGAAAACCTGGTCTAATGCGAGATGCGACTGGTAATTATGTATTTTGTGATGTTGAACTGGACAAACAGGGGAAAATAGTGAAAAGTCCTGATGGCTTTCCCATTTTTAAACAGCCTCAAATCCAGATTAGGACTTACGCATAAATACCAAAGAAACCGGGTTTTTTACCAGTTTTGAAGACTGGGATGCAAGATTTTTCTAAAAAACCCGGTTTCTGCGTCCAGGAATATCATGAATTATATCAAATCCGGTTGCATCGTCCTGGTATGGGCAGGGCGGGTTTATATAATTTGTCGATACTTATTAAATATCTCGGCGAACCCGCCCCTACAAAAATTTATATAATACTAGGACGAATCAAACGGAAATGAGATTACGCACTCCGACGAAAGAAACCGGGTTTTTTACCAATTTTTAAGGCTGGGATGCAAGATTTTCGGAAAAAACCCGGTTTCTGCGTCCAAAACTATACTTATTCACATCAGGATCGCCTTTCGTTCAGCTATGACATAATCCGGCACCCAAAATCTATCTACAGACATCAGAATAGCTACAGGCATAAAAATATCAACATCGTCTCCCATCTCTTCCGTGGGCAGCAAGCCAAACAATTCATCATCTTGGTTAACGTAGGCTAAGATATTATCAAAATCCTCTAAAAGTTCGTCCGGGTAAATGCAGTGGATTCCTCCTTCATCTTCATAATATTCTTCTTCGTGAGGCAAGAATTGCGACGGTTTGAGTTCGGCAATCAGATAGCCTAGCTTGTGAAATTCTGCTTCAGGAACGATCGCCGCTACATCTTCCCCGGCTTGCTGTAAGAGAATCCGATCGCCCTTGAACATCACTCGTTTCATTAGGGCGATCGCATTTTCGCAAAATTCCTCAACAGTTAAGCGGAAAAATCCCTCGCAACTCGCCCGTTTGTCCCCCGCAGCCTCGCCCACAACAGAATTTTGACAATTATCCAGGACGAGCGGTAAAATCACAGGTACGATCGAATTATTGTCAGCAGCATTAAATCCTTCAGTCATTAGTTCCCAAAATTTACACAATTGTTGACAATATTGCACAATAGATAAAATTGTAAATATATAGCACCTGCGTTTTTTTTGACCGCTTATGAATAGCAGATTCCTCGATCGACTCCACCACCCCTCGCGCCCCGTCATCGTCTTCGACGGCGCGATGGGAACCAACCTGCAAGTCCAAAACCTCACCGCAGAAGACTTTGGCGGCAAAGAATACGAAGGCTGCAACGAATATCTCGTCCACACCAAACCCGAAGCCGTCGCCAACGTGCACCGGGGATTCCTCGAAGCAGGGGCTGATGTCATCGAAACAGACACCTTCGGCGCTGCTTCCATCGTGCTCGCCGAATACGATTTAGCAGACAAAGCATATTATCTCAACAAAACTGCGGCCGAACTCGCCAAGGGTATCGCCGCCGAATTTTCCACACCAGAAAAACCTCGATTTGTCGCAGGATCGATCGGGCCAGGCACCAAATTGCCCACATTAGGACACATTGATTTCGACACTCTCACCGCCGCTTTTACCGAACAAGCAGAAGGACTTTATGACGGCGGCGTTGACTTATTTATTGTCGAAACTTGTCAAGATGTGCTGCAAATTAAATCAGCATTAAATGCCATTGAAGAAGTATTTAAGAAAAAAGGTGCGCGAATTCCGTTAATGGTATCAGTGACAATGGAAGCCACCGGCACAATGTTAGTCGGTTCCGACATCAGCGCCGCCCTAGCCATTTTGCAGCCGTACCCGATCGACATTTTAGGCCTGAACTGCGCCACCGGGCCCGATCGCATGGCAGAACACGTCAAATACCTTTCCGAACATTCGCCCTTCGTCGTTTCCTGCGTTCCCAACGCCGGTTTACCCGAAAACATCGGCGGCCACGCGCACTACAAACTCACGCCAATAGAATTAAAAATGGCCTTGATGCGCTTTGTCGAAGACTTAGGCGTGCAAGTCATCGGCGGCTGCTGCGGCACCCGCTACGATCACATCCGCGAACTATCAGAAATTGGCAAAACTCTTAAACCCAAAATTCGCGAAATTACTTGGGAACCATCCGCCGCCTCAATTTATAGCGCCCAACCCTACGAACAAGAGAATTCCTTCTTAATTGTCGGCGAAAGACTCAACGCCAGCGGTTCCAAAAAATGTCGCGATTTGCTAAATGCTGAAGACTGGGACGGTTTAGTAGCAATGGCCAGGGAACAAGTGCGAGAAGGCGCGCACATTCTCGATGTTAACGTTGATTATGTCGGCCGCGACGGCGTGCGCGACATGAAAGAATTAGTTTCCCGCGTTGTGACTAATGCAACTCTCCCTTTAATGCTGGATTCCACCGAATGGGAAAAGATGGAAGCAGGCTTAAAAGTTGCGGGCGGCAAATGCTTGCTGAATTCCACTAACTACGAAGACGGAGAACCGCGTTTTTATCAAGTTTTGGAGTTGGCGAAAAAATACGGCGCGGGCATAGTTATCGGTACAATTGACGAAGACGGGATGGCCAGAACCGCAGACAAAAAATTTGCGATCGCCCAACGCGCCTATAACGCGGCCGTCGCCTACGGAATTCCCCCCCAAGAAATCTTTTTTGACACCCTAGCATTGCCCATTTCCACCGGGATTGAAGAAGACAGAAAAAACGGCAAAGCTACCATCGAATCCATCCGCCGCATCCGCCAAGAATTGCCAGGATGTCACGTAATTTTAGGAGTTTCTAACATTTCCTTCGGCTTGAATCCGGCGGCGCGGCAAGTTTTGAATTCCATGTTTTTGCACGAAGCAATGCAAGCGGGGATGGACTCGGCAATTGTCAGCGCCAATAAGATTTTGCCCCTAGCCAAAATCGACCCCAAACACCAAGAAATCTGCCGTAAACTCATTTACGACGAACGCGAGTTTGACGGCGAAATTTGCGTTTACGACCCCTTGGGCGACCTGACAACGGTGTTTGCGGGCAAAACTACCAAGCGCGATCGTACAGAAGACGCCAGCCTCCCGGTCGAAGAACGTCTCAAGCAGCACATCATCGACGGCGAACGCATTGGGCTCGACATCCAACTCGCCAAAGCATTAGAAACCTATCCGCCCCTCCACATTATCAATACCTTCTTGCTAGACGGCATGAAAGTAGTCGGAGAATTGTTCGGTTCGGGACAAATGCAACTGCCATTTGTATTGCAGTCAGCAGAAACCATGAAAGCGGCAGTTGCCTATTTAGAACCGTACATGGAAAAGTCCGAATCCGGGGACAATGCCAAAGGAACATTCATCATCGCTACTGTCAAAGGCGATGTTCACGATATCGGCAAAAACTTAGTTGATATTATCCTATCAAACAACGGCTACCGAGTGATTAACTTGGGTATTAAACAGTCGGTTGACAATATCATCGAAGCTTACGAAAAGCACAAAGCAGACTGTATTGCGATGAGTGGCTTGCTGGTAAAATCCACCGCATTCATGAAAGAAAATCTGGAAGTATTCAACCAGAAAGGAATCACGGTTCCGGTAATTTTGGGCGGTGCGGCTTTGACTCCCAAGTTTGTACATGAAGACTGCCAAAATACTTATAAAGGTAAAGTCATTTACGGCAAAGATGCGTTTTCCGACTTGCACTTTATGGACAAACTCATGCCAGCCAAATCTGCTGGGAAATGGGAAGATTTGCAAGGATTTTTAGATGAAATAGGGCAGGAGAATGGGGCGGTTAAAGAAGCTAAAGCGGCGCCCGAAACTTCTGTAGAAGAGGCGAAGAAAGCAGACACTCCTGTGGTGATAGATACCAGGCGATCCGAAGCAGTGGCACCAGATATCGATCGCCCGACTCCTCCTTTCTGGGGCACGAAACTGTTGCAGGGAGAAGACATCCCCTTTGAGGAGATTTTCTGGCACTTAGATTTGCAAGCTTTAGTTGCGGGCCAGTGGCAGTTCCGCAAGCCCAAAGACCAATCGCGGGAAGAATACGATGCTTTCTTAGCTGAGACAGTTTATCCGAAATTGGAAGAGTGGAAACACAAAATTATCGCCGAAAAGTTACTGCATCCGCAAGCAATTTACGGGTATTTTCCCTGTCAAGCTGAAGGCAATTCTTTGTATGTGTACGACCCGCAAATTATGAATAGCGGGCAAACAATAATCAGTGGCGGGCAAACAATAATCAGTGGCGGGCAAACAATAATCAGTGGCGGGCAAGATGCCCGCCCCACAACAGAAAGTGGCACAGGCATCTTGCCTGTGACTGGAACAGAAAGTGGCACAGGCATCTTGCCTGTGACTGGAACAGAAAGTGGCACAGGCATCTTGCCTGTGGCTGCAACAGAAAGTGGCACAGGCATCTTGCCTGTGGCTGCAACATTCACATTTCCTCGCCAAAAATCGGCGCGACGGCTGTGCATTGCCGACTTCTTCGCGCCCAAAGAATCGGGTAAAATCGATGTATTTCCCATGCAAGTAGCGACAGTGGGAGAAATTGCTACAGAGTACGCGCAAAAGCTATTTGCTAACAATCAATATACCGACTATCTCTACTTTCACGGGTTAGCGGTACAGACAGCCGAAGCAATAGCAGAATGGACTCACGCGCGAATTCGCCGGGAATTGGGCTTTGGTAGCGAAGAACCGGACAATATTCGCGATATGCTAGCGCAAAGATATCGCGGTTCGCGGTACAGTTTTGGCTATCCCGCTTGTCCGAATATGGCGGATCAGTACAAGCAACTGGAATTGTTAAAGTGCGATCGTATCAACCTCTACATGGATGAAAGCGAACAACTTTATCCCGAACAATCAACAACCGCAATTATCACCTATCACCCAGCCGCCAAATACTTCACCGCTTAATTTCTAGGGTGCGCTATAAGCACCTTTCTCTCGTTTTTCTCGTTCCTTCTCCTCGTTCCCAGGCTCTGCCTGGGAACAAAGAGCCGGAGGCTCTGCCTCCATTTAAAAACCTGGAGGCAGAGCCTCAAGAAATGCGTTCCCAGGTAGAACCTGGGAACGAGAAAAAAAATAGTTCACGAATTAAAGCAACAAAAAAGCACCTTAACAAAAGTGCTTTCATGAATATGAAATTTCCGTATCGGACGAAACTTTTATGAGTAATTCCGGGGAGTGCGCGCACCGGCAGATGCTCCTACCATCGAAGCAACTAAACCCAATAACGAGCCGAACAAAAACGACCAACCAGCTTTCGCGGCATTACCAGCAATATTGCGAGCATCCTGAGCAGATACGTTAGGTGCTCGGTTCGGCAAATTCACCCCGCCCTGCTGCGCTTGATTAATTGCTTCTCCCGCATTGGCAGCTATGACGCCAAAAGTACCGGCCACGCCATTTGCTAACAGCCAAGAGCCAATTGTTAAGGTCGTTGCCCACAAAATTGCTCCGTTCAAAAGCGCTGTGTTGCGATTCATTGGGCCGCAAGCGCGAGCAGTTACCCAACCGCCAACGGCCAAGCTAA
This sequence comes from Microcoleus sp. T3_B1, assembly GCF_036700445.1. Taxonomy (NCBI): domain Bacteria; kingdom Bacillati; phylum Cyanobacteriota; class Cyanophyceae; order Oscillatoriales; family Microcoleaceae; genus Microcoleus; species Microcoleus sp. T3_B1. The sequence continues at coordinate 35,322 of NZ_JAUBOX010000004.1, read as the reverse complement.
TTAACAAACTGATAATTGACCAAATTCCGACGCCGGTACCCACGTCTCCTGAAATACTGCGCGGAGCTCCTGAATTAGCAATGTTGCTCAAGCCGATCGCAGCGCCCAATGCACTTAACACCAGTTGTGTGCCGATCGCAATTACCAAACCTGAAAAAATCGGGCCCCAACGTACTCGATCGTGGTATTCCATCACTGAATTTACGACCACGGGTTCGGTACCAACGTTATCTACAGGTCTATTTACGTATGACATAGGTTTTTTTTTCCTCTTAGAGTTGCTTTAATTTTTAACAATCTTTCACCTAAGCATTGATTGTGGCTGAGATTGATAGAAACTATATCTGCCTGGGGAAATAACCAGTATCTATGTCTGAAGAAATAAACGAAAAAGTCATCAGCCCTCAGCCAGCCGCTATTAGCTAATGACTGATGACTGATGACTGATGACTGATAACTATTTTATCCCGTTAGAAAAGTTCCCGGATGTATACAGGAAATGCGGACGTATACAGAAAATACAGCTTAACGCAATCTTACAGCCGTTCCCACGGCAGTAATCAGCAGCAAAGCCCCGCTGGAGTCTACATTAATCGTGCCGGTGTCCACTTCCACCCCGATTACGGCATTGGCGCCGAGGCGCTGGGCCCGTTTTTCCAGTTCCGCGAGGGCATCTCGCTGTCCTTTGAGAAACACTTCCTCGTAACTGCCGGTGCGCCCGCCGATGATGTCGCGAATGCCCGCGAAGAAGTCTCGCAGGGCATTGGTGCCGTAGACCACCTCAGCAGTTACAATTCCCAGGTAAGATTGAATTTCTGCTCCTTGGATGATATCAGTTGTTGTTACAATCATCAGTTGGCCTCAATCGCGAAAATTTTGAGTGTGTCTTGTTCTGTAGATTTACTACATCTAGCCGCTCAAACATTCCTGGTAAACCCTAAGCTGTCAGCTTAACAAGGTGACAGCCACTCGCTCTTCCATTCCACACACTCTTTGAAACAAATGGCCGTGTACAAACAAAGTCTCTTGGTATTCAGTACGTTGCTAGTAGCAGGATTGGCTGTCGCAGCGCCGCAGATAGCGCTCTCAGCAGAAACAGTCGTTCAAGTCAACCCTCAAAATGATTCAAATTTAGATGCTCTGCTGCGACAAGGGCGCGAGTTGGTAGATGTAGGAGACTACAGTAAGGCGATCGCCATTTATCAGGAAGCGGCGCGTTTAGATACGGAAAACCCCCGCATTTTTTCTGGTATTGGCTATTTAGAAGCGCGTCAGGGCAATTATCAAGCCTCAGTAGAATTTTACCAACAAGCGATCGGTCTCGAACCTAAGAATGCTGACTTCCAATACGCATTAGGATATGCTATGGCGAATTTGCAAAACTATCCCGCAGCAGCCACAGCTTACCGCCGCGCCGCTGCGCTCGATCGCAAAAATGTCAATGCCCGGATCGGTCTCGGAGTGGTACTCTTTCAGCAAAAAGATTACAGCGGTGCTTTTAAAGCATACCAAGAGGCGATCGCCCTCGATCCGAAAAATTGGCAAGCTTATTCTTCAATGGGTTTAGTATTGATCCAGCAGGGAAATTTTGCCAGTGCTGTCACCGTGCTCCAACAAGCAGCCGAACTCGCTCCCAAACAAGCAGGTGTCCAGTTAAAATTAGGCACTGCTTTGCTGCGTGCCGGCTATACTTCCGAAGGGCTAGCAGCTTTTGAAGAAGCTGCCAAATTGGAGCCCCGGAATCCAGAAGTGCAGCTAGAAATTGGCGAACTTCTCAAGGGTCAACACGACTTAGACGGAGCGCTGGTAGCTTATCAGCGGGCTATTGCGGTGCGACCCAATTTAGTGGAAGCACACGCAGGAATAGGGGAAATTCAACTGGAAAAACAAGATTTTTTAGGAGCGATTACCACTTTTGGGCGAGTGATTAAGCTCGATCCAAACCGGGCAGAAGCTTATTACAATATGGGTACGGCACTCAAAGCACGCGATCGCAAATCCGAAGCAATTGAAGCTTTTCAACAAGCCCTCGACACTTACCGCCAGCAAGGCAACAATGATGGTGCAAAAAAAGCTGAGGCGGCATTGCGGGAACTGAAGTAATATTTCTCAATGTACTAATTGGTAATTGGTAATTGGTAATTAGTTTTGAGTTTTGAGTAAGTAATTTTTGTTAGGCTTAACCCTTCCAATCCCAGGGTAGCCAGGCAGGAAACAATCTCAAAACTTTTTTTATTGCCTCTTACCTCTTGCCTCTTGCCTCTTCCTTCATTTAAAAAACTCGGCTCGATCGGGCAGATATTGCTGATGCTTAAGTTTTGTGTTAATCGCAGATAAACGCGACTAAATGGGGTATGATACTGGGGCCAGTTTTGACTCCGGCGATCGCTCTTAAAATCAGAGAGAAAATCAGGGCGATCGCAGTTAAAAATTTGCTACACGCTATCTCTTTTGTAAGATGCTCAAACTACTCTCTTAAGATGAATCTATTTCTATTGGTAGAGCCGACAAAGTTGTTAAGATTTGTAAAATGAGCAAAATATCCTATCCCCAGAGCTTCATCTATGCAAACGTATGACGTGATTATCATAGGAGCAGGTCACAACGGACTGGTCTGCGCCTCTTATCTGCTGAAAGCGGGATATACCGTCCTGTTGTTAGAAAAACGTTCGGTTCCCGGAGGCGCGGCAACTACTGAAGCTGCGATTCCCGAATTGCCGGATTTTAAATTCAATTTGTGCGCGATCGACCACGAATTTATCCATTTAGGGCCAGTTGTAGAAGAATTAGAGCTGGAAAAATACGGTTTAGAATATCTTTTCTGCGATCCAGTGGCCTTTTGTCCGCATCCCGATGGCAAATATTTCTTAGCGCACAAATCCGTAGAAAAAACTTGTGCTGAAATTGCCCGCTACAACGAGCGCGATGCTAAAAAATATGCCGAATATACAGACTTTTGGCAGCGGGCTTTAGGGGCAATGGTTCCGATGTTTAATGCGCCACCAAAATCCATCATAGATATTTTGGGCAACTACGATATTGCAAAGATAAAAGATTTATTGTCAGTCATCGGTTCCCCCGACAAAACGCTGGACTTTATTCGCACGATGCTCACCAGCGCTGAAGACCTTCTCAACGAGTGGTTTGACGAGGAATTTATCAAAGCACCCCTAGCAAGATTAGCCGCAGAACTCGGCGCGCCTCCTTCGCAAAAAACCCTGGCGGTAGGCGCAATTATGCTAGCAATGAGGCACAATCCCGGCATGGCAAGACCGCGCGGCGGGACGGGTGCATTAGTGCAAGCGCTGCTCAATTTAGTGAAAAGCTATTCCGGTGTGGTACTTACCGACCAGCACGTCGAAAAAATATTAGTTGATGACGGTCGCGCTGTGGGAGTTCGAGTTGCCAACGGCACGGAATACCGCGCTACAAAAGGTGTCATTTCTAATATTGATGCTAAGCGCTTGTTTCTGCACTTAATGGACTCCAGCGATGTTGACAGTGCTGACCCGGATTTGCGGGAAAGATTGGAGCGCAAAATTGTTAACAACAACGAGACTATTCTCAAAATAGACTTAGCTCTCAATGAAATGCCCAAGTTCGATCGCTGGAACCATCGAGACGAGTATTTAATGGGGTCGGTTTTAATTGCCGACTCGGTGAGACACGTTGAAATTTCTCACAGCGAGCCTTCAATCGGCAGAATTCCTGACTCCGATCCGTCGATGTATGTGGTGTTTCCGACGGTACGAGACCCGTCAATGGCTCCTCCCGGACACCATACAGCTTGGATTGAATTTTTTGCTCCTTACATGATCGAAAATGCTGAAGGAACCGGCCAGCACGGTACGGGTTGGACGGATGAGCTGAAAAACAAAGTTGCCGATCGCTGCATTGATAAATTAGCAGAATATGCACCTAATATCAAGAATTCCATTATCGGCCGCCGGGTGGAAAGTCCGGCAGAATTGGGAGAGCGTTTGGGTGCTTTGAAGGGGAATTATTACCACGTTGACATGACGCTGGATCAGATGATATTTTTCCGTCCTTTGCCGGAGTTGGCGAATTACAAAACGCCGATCGACGGTTTGTTCCTCACGGGGGCGGGAACGCATCCGGGCGGCTCGATTTCGGGGATGCCGGGACGCAATACCGCTCGCGTTTTCATGCACTCGCAGCAGCCTTTCGCGCAGACTTTCGCAGATGCGGCTAATACTCTGAAAGCGAAGGGTAAGTCGATATTTCGGAGTAATGAGAAGTAAGATTTTTAGCAACCGCAGATGAACGCAGATAAACGCAGATGAATCACATCTGCGTTTGTTTGTATTGATTTATCAGTGTGCAAGTGCGATAATTTTTTCTGGTTGATTCCCTTTGCGATCGCCCTCAATACCCTTTCTAAATCCGGTGCATCTTTCGCCAAGGCTGGCGGCGGTTCGCGCTCCGTCAAATCTGTTAAAATATTTTGTCATCAGAGAGCATATTCCATCGATAAAATTCTCAATATTAGAAGAACAAGTTAACGCTGAAGGCATTTTTAAACTTAGCGCCGCAGCCAAACCTGTAGTTTAGTAGAACAGGCAAGTCGCTGATAGAAATCCCTCCCCATATGCAGATCTGGGCGATCGCCGCCGATCCCCCAGCATCTCGCATTCTCCTCAATTCATACTTTATGCGGATGAAAACGCCGGCCCCAAGTTGAGAAACTGAGAAATGGCGTTACCCTTTTTTTAGCGATGGCAAACCGAGTTTTGATTGTCGGCGGCCGAGGACGAATTGGCAGCAGTGTTGCCCAAGACCTTGTTACCCATACCGACGCGGAAATTACTGTTACCGGACGCAACTCTGAAGCCTCTATTGGGCCGGGATTGCCGCCGGATCGGGTGCAGTACCAAACTTTTGATTTAGCGGACAGTGCAGCCCTGCAAAAAGCTGTTTCAGAGTCTAATCTTGTCGTTCACTGTGCGGGGCCTTTTCACTACCGAGACGCCGGCGTGCTGAAAACTTGCATCGAAGCAGGTGTTAATTATACTGATGTCAGTGACAGCCGCAGTTTTACTCGCAGGGCTTTAGAATTGCGCGAAGCAGCTAAAAATGCTGGGATTACTGCTATTATTAATACGGGCATTTTCCCCGGTGTGTCTAACAGCATGGTGCGCCGAGATGTGGAACAATTAGATGAAGCAGAACACATCCATTTGAGTTATGTTGTCGGAGGTTCTGGCGGTGCTGGCGTTACCGTCATGAGAACTACTTTTTTAGGCTTGCAAACCCCTTTTGAGGTTTGGGAAGACGGCAATTGGCAGCAAGTAAAACCCTACAGCAAGCGCGAAACAATTGAATTTCCCGCGCCCTACGGCAAAACAGGGGTTTACTGGTTTGATATGCCGGAAGCAATCACTTTGCCCGAAACTTTCCCCGTCAAATCTGTTGTGACTAAATTCGGTACGTCTCCCGACCTTTACAATCACCTTACCTGGTTTGTTGCTAAGTATTGGCCGGCTAGCTGGCTCAAAAATAACTCCGTGATTGAATTTCTCTCCTACGTCAGTTATGGGATGACCAGTGTTACTAATAGTTTTAGTGGGGTTGGTGTGGCAGTGCGATCGCAAGTGACAGGTCTCAAAAACGGTCAACCCGCTAAAGTTTGCTCGACAGCGATACACCCCAGTGCTGCCGTCGCTACGGGCCTTGGTACTGGCAGCATAGCTCAGTTAATGTTAGAAGGAAAACTGGAAAAACCGGGCGTTTGGTCGGTCGAACAAGCTCTTTCTACTGAGCTATTTGAACGAGCTATGCAGAATAGGAACCTAGACATAGAACAGGTTGTTTTGTAGTTACTTAGGTTATTTATAGCAATTTAAAATGTTGGAAAATCGGATGTTTTCCCGCTCGGCGAAGACGCGAAAGACGCGCCAAAAAAGAAGAGTCAGGGGCTTCGTAAGTGATGGAAAAACCCCTAGATAGGGTTCTTCGCAGGAATTGCGATCGCCCCTGATAGGAGAGGAGTTCCGCTTGTCTAACTAATCTATCTTTTGGTAGAAGGAATAGTAACAAGCAGGCGCTTAAGATATGGGAGATCACGGGAAACATCCCTTTTAGCTCGCTCTAGATGCGGTAGCTGCGACAAAGATTGCGCTTGAACCAAGGTTGTAAATGTGCGATCGCAGTGAAGGGGCGACAAACACCATAATTTTTGCGGAAAAATACGAGGAGAAGTTGATATGAAGCGGGTTTTAAAAGCTCTCGGACAAACATTGAGCCAAAGCATTTTGCTGGTATGTACGCTGGCTTTCATTGGTCTGCTAAGTCTAGCGGTAGTACCCAGTCAGGCTGCTTACGCAGGTCAAGACAAGAGCCACGCGCCGCAAGAAGCTACAATTACTGACCCCGCAGTAAGTTTCGAGGATCTCAATCCCCAAGCAGCAGATTACGATGAAATAGTCAAAACCTCTCAAAATCCTGCAAATGCAGAGAAAGCTTACGACGAAAGCTTAAAAGAGTACAAGGGAGAACACCCGCAAGAAGGCATAGTTCAAAAAGCTGAAGAGTTGATCGAAAAGGTCACGGGCAACTAATAAATCAAGAGATTTAGATATAACTCAAGTTGCTGGTAAATACACAGCTTCACTGAGTACACAATTGAGCCGATCTCAGAACTCAGTTGAACATAATTATCTAGGGTGCGCCTCGGCGCACCTTATTGCTTGAGAGTAGCGTGTAAAAATCGTTTTTGAGTCGAGAAGTATTTTCTCATTTCCCTCGTTTTTCAGCTAGCAGGTTCATCCTTAAGGCAGATGAATAGATATGAATTTAAAAGGTAAATTTAATAATAGTTACATTTAGATAAAAGGAAAAAAATATCATGAGCGATGACAAAAAAACGGTACATGAACCTGATGCTAACCTAGACCCGATTTCCGGGGAAAAGGGAGCTCATCCAGTCGCAACGGGTATTGGTGCGGCGGGTGCGGGTGCTGCGGGTGCTGCGATCGGCGGTGCCATCGGCGGGCCTGTAGGAGCTGTTGTGGGCGCTGTTGTGGGTTCGTTTAGCGGCGGTTTGGTGGGCAAAGGTGTGGGCGAGGCGATCGACCCGACGGTAGAAGATGCTTACTGGCAAAGCAACTACAGTTCCCGTCCTTACGCCGACACGAGTACAACTTACGAAGACTATCAGCCTGCATACCGCACTGGTTATGAGGGATACAGCCGCTATGGCGCTACTGGTAAGAAATACCACGAGATCGAACCGGATTTGCAGCGCGACTACGAAACAAATCGCGGTAAGTCTAAAGTGAGTTGGGAAAAAGCTAAGCACGCCACGCGCGACGCTTGGGATCGGGTGGAACGGGCTGTTCCTGGTGACATTGACAAAGACGGCCGCTAAGAGCGATCGCAAGTATTTTTCAGTCTTGGACGCACACAAACTAAAGCGTTGCGGTTATTTTTAGCCGGGTACCGGAATGCAGGGAAGTGTTTTGATAAAAAAACCCGGTTGCTGCGTCTTGGACTGTTGTTGATAAGTTGCACAGTTTTCAACGCGAGATTAGCGAAGTTTTTGGGGATTTTGAGCCTCTCTCTACATCGGAGAGGGGTATTTTTAGGTTAAGTTGAAATCGCCTTTTTCAGCAAGATTTTTATTTCACAGGAGTGTTGGCTGTGAGATCACGAAGGAATGAGAATTAAATAACTTACACTCTTGAAAGTGGGGAGTAGGGGTTGGGCGTCCCGCCCGCCATTTTTGGACGGGCGGGACGCCCATCCCACCATAACAATTAAAATTGTAAGTTATTTAATTCGGGATCCTAAGCCAGACGTATAGGCTTTGCTGTGCGGGACGATCGCACTCCTAAAAAATGCTTTTTACCAAATTGGGATGCTTCCGTTTGAGATTAACATTTTTTTTTTAACTATTAGCCTTAAAATTAAACTAATTCAGGACTGAGGCATCATCGCATATTTTTGTCATTGTTCGCGATGCGCTTTCTTCAATCGCAGCCGGATCGTAAAGCGTCGGTGGCTTCAAGTCCGATAATTGTTAAAAATCTAAATCCTCTCATTCAAAATCGGTATTACTTGTGGATGAAATGTTGGAAAGAGCTTGGACACTCAAGCAAAATTTAATTGACTTTGTGCTGGATGCTGAGGGAGAGTTGGCGGTAGCTTTGGAAGCTTATGCTGCAGCTCGATCGACCGGCGAGCGCTACGATATTGCTCAGCAAAATCAAGTGATTGACAGTTTTACAGTCGAAGGTAAAGTCGGAGAGAAAACGCCGATCGACCTATTTGTCGAAAGTCAGCCGGATTTAACCGAGAGCGATCGTAGCTTGCTGGAAAGTTGGGAGCACAGAAGCTTCGCTGGCTTATTTGAAATCACTCAACTTTTCCCCGACAGGTTTGAACTGATGAACTGGCTGACGGCAAAGCACTACGTTGTCAAGCCCAACAGTCCTAATTTTCTTGCAGAAATGTCTCGCTTTAAGTTAGGAGAAATCTTGCGAGCTCGGATTTCTCCCCTCACCGATGACTGGTGGATACTTTCGAGCTCTCCCATCCTCATGGGGAAATTGGGTAAGCCGAAGTTGGCGGTGGCGATCGGCAATTTCAAGCAAAATCACAAAAATAACCTGTACAGCGATGCGCCGGAATTGTTAGAGCAAGCTTGGCAGTCAGTAGAACACTACCACGAAGATTTTACCGAATTTTTTGGCAGTGAGGAATTGACGCTATCGGGATATCACCTGAATAAACAGTTGGCCCAATTTCAGGAATTTATCACTAAAAAACGCCTAGCTGATATGGGCGTTGATGGAAGTAAATCTCTGGCGGATATCGTGGAAGATGCCGGAGTCGATCGAGAAGAAGTCAAAGCAGCAGCAATCGCGGCTGCAGGTGCTGATGCTAAAGCAGTTGAGGTAATGCTCGACAGCAATGCTAGTTCAAAAATGGTAATGCCCAAAGTCGAATTGCCCGATCGCTTCAAGAAAGCCGAACAGGTGAGTGCACTTTCTCATCCTCGCTGGGGACAAACCTTTTTGTCTACTTACGCTCAATTTACTGCACTGCTAGCAGCAGAAGACTTTTCAACCGTTCCCGGTTACGAAAAGCTGGTGCGTAACTATCTAGAAGATCCTGCAATTAATGTCTGGATTTGGCAACGGTTAGCTAAAGTTAATCCAGCGAAATTAGAACAAATTTTGCAAACTGTATTGCAACGTACAGACTTTCAGCTCGATCGCGATTTAGATGCCTTGCTGCAAGAGTTTAAAAAACCCTTAGAACCCGAACTCCCGGAAATTGCCAGCGTTCCCGTGCACCTGCACAACTTATTTCAGGAAGCTTTAGGCGAAGTTAATAAGTCAAAGTCCAAACCGCAGGAGAAAAAGAAAAGCTCTAAAGGCTTTAAATCCTAACCAGCTAAGTTCGTGGCATACTGCTATGCCCTAATGCGCCGGCTTCTTCGCCAACGGATACTCGTTGAGATGGCCGCAGCCCAGGGAAAGCAGAAACAGAGTGGCAATTTCAAGTACGAGTGCGATCGACCCTAGCCATTTTGGGCGCGTTAGTCTGCATCCCTCGGATAATAAACCATTAAACAAGCTCACAGCTAGCTGTGAGCTTATTGCCCGGTAATATAACTCAAATAGCTTTGCAGTCAGGACTTTAGTTTTTCTTCACCGCGATCGAAAAAACTGAAGTCCTTACTACAAACACTTTTTGTTAATCTTCAACTCGTCGGACAGCCATGCGTTGCAGCGGCAGGCTGAGTATGCTAGAAGCAGTCAACAAGTAAGAAAGAACCGTAGTCAGCTTCAAACTGAGCAATAACCAGCTATCCTCTGGTAGGTGAAGTTTTAGCCCGAAAAAAGAGATGCAGTACACTATCCAGTAAGTAAAGCTCATCTTGATTAGGATTTCTTCGCTCAAAGTGCGATCGTCCATTGGCTGCGAGTTGCGATTATCACCCAGCAGGACTAGACCCGCAATAGAAGCCACAAAAGAAACCATAACGAGATAGTCATGCCAGTTAAGCTCAACCATTTCTAAACTCCGCTTTTATCCGAATTTTTGGAATCAGACATCAGTCTAAAGGATAAGTTTTCCAGGTCAAAGCAATAGTTACAAATTGAAACAGCCGCAGTTACAAATCGCAATGAAAATCAACCGCAACCACCAGCCACAGGCTCGTTTAGTCAGTCGCCAAGGACAATTCCCCTTAAATATTGTCAGGCTGGGAGTACCTCGCCTGCATTTTGCCGACCTCTACCACAGGCTGCTAACTCTTTCTTGGCCGCGATTTTTCATGCTGATTTGTCTCTCCTATACAGTCACAAATTCTTTATTTGCCTTAGCTTACTTGGCGGGAGGAGATTGCATTGCTAACGCGCGGCCGGGTTCTTTCCCAGATGCCTTTTATTTCAGCGTGCAAACAATGGCGACGATCGGCTACGGCTCTATGTATCCGCGCACGGATTACGCTAATACTATAGTCGCGATCCAAGCGCTTTTTGGTTTGTGGGGAGTGGCGATGGTGACGGGACTGGCTTTTTCGAGATTTTCTCGACCAACAGCTAGAGTTATGTTCAGCCGCGTAGCTGTGATCGCTCCTTTCAACGGCGTTCCGACTCTGATGTACCGCACTGCAAATCAGCGTTTTAACCAAATTTTAGAAGCGCAGCAGCGAGCTACTTTGATCCGCAACGAGGTAACACCGGAAGGAGAATTTATGCGGCGTTTTTACGATTTGCAATTAGTGCGAAGTCACTCTCCGGTTTTTGCCTTAACTTGGACGGTTATGCACGCAATTGAGGAGAGCAGTCCTTTGTACCAACTTACTGCCAAAGACTTGATGGATCGGCAAGCGGAAATTGTAATTACGTTAACAGGAATTGACGAAACAGTTTCGCAAACTATTCATGCGCGACATTCTTTTGTGGCGTCTGAAATTATGTGGAATATGCGGTTTGTAGATATTTTTTTAAAATCGGCAACGGGAGGGCGGGTAATTGATTATACTCGGTTTCACGATGTGAAGCCTGTTGAATGAAAGTTGGGATTGAGCCACCAGTGCTAGAATACCTGTATGGCAAAAAAAATTAATATTCATGACCTCAATAATTACAAAGATGACACTGAAAGAATTGCAACCGCAACTCTTGGCTTTAACTCCCGAAGAGAAGGCTCAAGCTATAGAATTACTAGCCCAAAGTTTAAGAAAATTTTGGTCGGGAATTCAAAAGACTCCCGGCGTGTGCGGCGGCGATGCTTGTATCAGACAAACGCGAATTCCTGTTTGGGTGCTGGTGAATGCTCGCCGTTTAGGTATTTCTGAAGCTGACCTCCTAGAAGACTATCCGACTCTGCGTGCCGCTGACTTGGCGAATGCTTGGGCTTATGCTGAGGCATATTCTGATGAGATTGAAATAGCAATTCAAGAAAATGAGGAAGATTGAAAAGTGGGGCGTTTCTATGCAGATGAACAATTTCCGAGGCGGCTTGTGGAATTGCTGAGGACTTTAGGCCACGATGTCCTTACCGTACAGGAAGCAGGAAATGCTAATCAAAAAATTCCTGATGAAGAAGTGTTAGCTTTTGCAGTGAGTATTGACCGCGCTATTTTAACGCTCAATCGCCGTCATTTTATCAGGCTGCATACATTACAACCAGACCATGCTGGTATCATTGTTTGTAAAGATGATTCAAATAGAGATAGGCTGGCTTTACGCATTAATGAAGCTATTGCTAATCGAGAATCAGTGAGAAGTTTACTGATTAGAGTTAACCGTCCTTCGGAGTGAGTAGAAGTGATAAAATACCTTGGGTATGGAATTCAAAAGACTCCCGGTGTCATGGGTGGTGCCGCCTGTATCCGAAAAACGCGGATTCCTGTTTGGCTGTTAATAAGCTATCGCCGTCAAGATGCCACCGATGCTCATATTTTAGAAGGTCATCCCGATCTCTGTGCAGCAGATTTGGTGAATGCTTTTAGTTATGCTGAGGCATATCCTGATGAGATTGAAACAGCAATTCACGAAAATGAGGAAGATTGAAAAGTTACAGGTTTCTATAAAAATAAACAAAAAACTCCTTGTACTATGCGAATAATTCATACTGCTGACTGGCATTTAGGGCGACGTTTCCGAGGGATCGATCGCACTTCCGAAATTGCGATCGCCCTCGAACAGATTTTGAAGCAAGCAAAAGCCTTAGATGTCGATGCTGTGCTCGTTGCGGGCGACATTTTCGACGTGCCCAACCCTCCCGCTTACGCCGAACGCATTGCTTATAACTTTTTCTGCGAACTCCAAGCTGCTGGAATTCCCGCAATTGCGATCGCCGGTAATCACGATTCGGCATCCCGCATCGACAGCATCGCGCAATTGCTTTCCCTCGCCGGTGTTCGCGCTTTAGGCAAACCCAGGCGTTCCGCAGACGGCGGCACAATTAATCTTAATACTAAAAGCGGTAAACTTTGTGTGGGAGCGATGCCTTTTGCTTCCGAACAAAGACTGTTAGATGCTAATTCTCTCTGGCAGTCGGGCGATGCCGATCGCCGAAAAGATTACCGCGAAATCGTAGCATATTTACTCGAAGATTTAACCAGAGAGTTTAGAGACAATACTGTCAATATTTTCATGGGACACATGAGCATTGACGGCGCTCGATTGGCAAAATCAGAAGTCGCTTATTACACGCGAGAAAAATACCTCCTGTCATCGCAAACTCTGCCGCCGGAAGCTCAGTATGTCGCCCTCGGACACATCCACATTCACCAGCGGATTTCTAAGACTTCTCCCGCTTATTATTCCGGTTCATTGATTCAGTTAGATTTTGGAGAAGCGGAACAGGAAAAAGGATTTTGCTTGATAGAAGTTGAGCCGGGAGGTGAGGCAAAGGTGGAATTTAAGCCTGTGGCTTGCCACAAGCCGTTAAAAGTGCTTAAATGTCATAACGACAATCTTGATGCAACTTTAGAAGCTCATCAGTATCATCCTGGTTTCTTGAAAGTAATTGTCCAACTGGACAGTCCGCAAATCGGGCTTGCCGATCGAGTGCGCCAAATCTGTTCTCAAGCGCTGTTAATTGAACCGCGCTATCCAGATGCAGCGCTAGAAGCAACAGAAATAACTAATATCGATCCCAATAATTTCGATCCGGCAGCAGAGTTTTGCAACTATTATCAAAACCGATTGGGAACGACACCGAAACCGGCAGTATTGGAGGAATTTCAAAATTTGTACAAGAAGTTTAAGGAAACAGTTAACAATTAAATGGGTAAAAAGATACAACCTACACTCTCAAATTTCACATAGTTTTAAGACTGAAACCCACGCTCAATGTCGCTTGTAGTCGAGTCTAGATCCCCCTAAATCCCCCTTAAGAAGGGGGACTTTGATAATACTCTTGTTCCCCCCTTGTTAAGGGGGGTTAGGGGGGATCGGGAAGACTGTAGAAGGAAGACAGTAGACCTGAATATAACAATCTAAAACCCCAAATCCCAAATCTAAAATCAGTATGCGTCCACTCGAACTTATTCTCGAAGGATTTACCAGCTTCCACCGCGAACAGCGTTTAGATTTTTCTCAACTCGATTTGTTTGCCATTACTGGTGCTACAGGTGCGGGCAAATCTTCACTGCTAGATGCCATGACTTACGCTCTTTTTGGCACTACTACTCGCAGCGGCAAACAAGTAAGTGATTTGGCAAGTCAAGGCAGCGAAAATTTAAAAGTGCAGTTGCGTTTTGCTGTGGGTTCGGCACAGTATCGGGTGACGCGAAGGTGGCGTTTCCGTCCGAAATCTCCCGAAAATAAGGTGATTTTGGACAACTGGCAAAATGGGCAATGGGAAACTTTGGGGACGAGTATCGTTGCTGTTCAAAATACCATTGAACAGATTTTAGGAATGGATTTTGATACTTTTACGCGAGCAATTGTTCTGCCTCAAGGCAAGTTTGATGAATTTATTAAAGGGGATACTTCAAAACGCCGGGAAATTTTGCGACAGCTAGCAGGATTTGAGATTTTTGAGCAGATGCGGAAGGAAACAAATGAGCTGGCCAAGTTGCTGAAACAAGAACGGGAAATGGTGGAAAGGCAGCTAGCTGAGCTGAGTGCGCCGACGGCGGATGAGGTGGATCAAAGACGATCGCAACTTTTGATTTTAGAGCAGCAGTTGCCCCAGTTCGATCGCGCTGTGATGAAAGCTCAGAAGGCTCTAGATGAAGAGGAACAGCTATTTTCGCAAATCGCTCGCTGGCAAGAGTTACAACAACAATTGGCCCAATTAAATGCTAATTCCGCTGAAATGGAAATTTTAGCACAGCGTTTAGAAAGAGCGCAAGCTGCCAATCATTTACAGGGAGATTGGGCTTTAGTGCGATCGGCTCGCAGTCAGTATGAAACTGCCGAAAGTGCCTCGGTGGCAGCGAGAAAGCAGTTAATTAAAGCTCGCTCTGAGCTGGCAGTAGAGCAGCAGCAACTTGACGCGGCAAAAGCGAAAGAAGAGGTGCTAGCGCCACAAATTAAGGCTCGCGAAGATGCTCTGGCGGCTGCTAAAGTATATGAAGAACAGCGCGCTCAATTAGAAAAAGAAGTGGCGCTTGCCCAAAAAATTCAACAGGAAAAACTCCGCTTTTTTATGGCAGCAGATAAAGACCTGCAAGCTGCTAACACTAAAATTCAAGGTGCGGGTTTTCGAGTTACTCAAGCAGCGGCACAGCTCGAACAGTATGCGCGGGGAGGAAAGCGTTTAGAGCAATTGCAGCAAATTTCACCCTTATTGATGGAACTTCAGCTAATTACCAAGCAGCAAAAGACTCAGCAAGAACAGTTGGATAAATCTCTGGCAGATAAGGAAAAAGCTCAACAAAATTATGTGAAGGCTACCACTAATTTAGAAGCCGTTGAACTCAGGCTAAAAGAGTGCGCCCGCGAGTTAGAAGTGGCGGAAACCGCTAATGCGGAAGCGGCACGTTTAGAGAGTGTTGCTGCTATCAGAATGTCACTGAATTCTGGCGATACTTGCCCGGTGTGCGGGGGGGTGCATCCTGAGAGCGAGAGCCTGCCTCCTTTGCCAGATTCTAATATTGTCGATGTCGCTGATTTGCGGCGTAAATTGGCGGCGGCAAATCAGCTTTTTCAAGATGCTCAAAGGTTGGCGGCTGAGGCGAAAAGTACAGCTTCAGCTTGCCAGCAAAAAGAGTCGGAAATTGCTCAAATGCTCGAATTAACTGCGAATAGAGTTGCCGAATTGCAGCAGCAAATCACTCAAGTTCTGGAAAATCCTCAGTGGGAAAGCTTGGGGTTGCAGCAGGAGTTGGCAATCCTTAAAGAGAGCGATCGCCAATACCGCGAAACCGAACAGCAGTTCCAACTGGCATCATTGGAATATGATAATTTTCAGGAAAGATTTAATTTGGCGGTGGCGACTCAAGCAGCTAAACAGCAGGAATATCAAGATGCGATCGCCGAATCAGACCGCCGCCAGCAGCAGTTCCAAAGTTGTGTAAATGCGCTTTATCAAATTACCGAATATCAACCTTATGCTAATTTAGCAAAAGTCTTAGAACAAGACAAGCAAGACTTGGCAAATCTGCTAAAAGTTGCCGAAAAATCCTATCAAACTGCTCAAAATAAGGTTATTCAAGCCGCAGAGAGAGAGCAACAAGCTGGAGAGGCTTTTGGGCAAGCCCAAGCCCAGAAACAGCAGCTAAACCTGGATTGGTCAGCAAAATTAACGGCGGCTGATTTCACAGAAGAGACATTTTTAGCAGCGGTTGCGACAGTTAAGGAACAATCAGAATGGGAAAATGCTATTCGCTCTCACCGCGAATCAAAAATTCAGTTAGAGACGCGGGCGAAAGATTTGAGCGAGGCGATCGCAGGCAGAACTACCGATGAAAATACTTTAGCACAAGTGCGATCGGCAAAACATACCGCCCAAGAAAACCTCAAACAAGCCAACAACAACCGCGCCGAACTTTTAGCTTGGATTCAAGTAGCAGCGCAAAATCTCGAACAAGCCGAAAGACTGTCACAGCAAATCACAAATTTCACAGAACAAGAGCAAACTTATCACACCTTAGCGCAGAATCTCAAATCCAACGAATTTCAATCCTACATTTTAGAACATTTAGAAGCAGAATTAGTCGGCAGCGCCACATTGATTTTGCAAGAATTAACCGAAAATCGCTACAAACTAAAAAACCAAGACGGCGAATACTGGGTAGCAGATAATTGGAACGGCGGGGAAGCTAGACGAGTGCGAACCCTTTCCGGCGGCGAAACCTTTGCAACTTCCTTATCAATGGCTTTAGCTTTGTCAGAGAAACTGTCTCAAGGGGCTCACTTGGGCAGCTTGTTTCTCGATGAAGGATTTGGCACTTTAGATACCGAAACTCTCGAAAGCGTTACTCAAATTTTAGAATCTTTGCGCCAGCGAGACAGGCTGATTGGAGTGATTACCCACGTTCGAGAATTGGGCGAAAGATTGCCCGCACAAGTTAAAGTTTCCAAATCCCCCCAAGGTTCTAAAATAGAAGTACATAGATCCTGAAGTGGAGAGGCGCGTGCATGAAATAGTAAACTTGCTTAAGGACGTACATTATAAGTAAACCTGCCCCTAGAATTCCCTATAATATATGATGAAAAATCACGCGACTAGAATGCAATCGGTACAGTCGCCCATAATTCCAGTAGTTGGCGAACTGATTCGCCAAAATCCGGGAACGATATCATTAGGACAAGGCGTAGTTTACTATAATCCGCCACAAGAATCATTTGATAAAATTCCCGAATTCTTCGCAAATCCCGACAATCACAAATACAAAGCCGTGGAAGGAATTCCACTGTTACAGGATGCAATCGCCGCCAAACTAAAAACCGATAACGGCATAGAAATTAATAGCAAAAACTGCATTGTTGTTACCGCAGGCAGCAACATGGGATTTACCAACGCTATTCTCGCCATCACTTCTGCGGGGGACGAAGTTATTATCCAATCACCTTATTACTTCAATCACGAAATGGCGGCTATCATGGCAAATTGCCGACCAGTGATAGTAGAAACCGACGCCAAATATCAACTTAATATCGATGCTATAAAAAAAGCAATTACTGACAAAACGCGAGCCATAGTCACCGTTTCACCCAACAACCCAACTGGCGTCGTTTATCCTGGCGAAGCACTCCGGGAAGTTAACGAAATTTGTCGCCAGCACAACATCTATCACATCAGCGATGAAGCCTACGAATATTTTACTTATAACGGCGTCCAACACTGTTCGCCCGCCGCTTTTCCCAACAGCAGCGAACATACAATTTCTCTGTTTAGCCTCTCCAAAGCCTACGGTTTTGCGAGTTGGCGGATCGGGTATATGGTAATACCAGAACACTTGCTGGTTTCAGTGAGAAAGATTCAAGATACCATCTTAATTTGTCCGCCCGTAATTTCTCAGTATGCAGCCCTGGGAGCCTTGCAAGTTGGTAGAGGTTACTGCGATAATTATGTAAGGGCGATCGCATCCGTGCGCCAACTCGTATTAGACGAACTCAATACTATCCAAAATTTGTGTACGATTTCCCCAGCCTGCGGAGCTTTCTACTTTTTCTTGAAAGTTGATACTGAACTCGATACAATGGAATTAGTAGAACAATTAATTCGCGAATATCACGTAGCAGTGCTTCCCGGTACAACCTTCGGCATGGATAACGGCTGCTATTTGCGGGTTGCTTACGGTGCTTTGGAGAAAGCAACCGCCACCGCAGGTATTAGGAGATTAGTTAAAGGTTTGAAGACAATTTTAAACAAGTAAAATAGGAAATCTAAAAATGGTTGCCACTAACTTGAAAGCAAATACAAATATTCAAGATACTTCCGCTGCCAAACTGGCAGACTTGCGCGATTTGATGGCAGATTACGACTTAGATTGCTATTACATCCCAGCGGTTGACGAACACTTAAATTTATCAGTTCCAGCAGCTAAGCAGCGGCGAGCTTGGATGTGCGGTTTTACGGGTTCCGCCGGCGATTTGTTGGTTGGCAAAGATTCCGCTTGGTTGTTTGTGGATTCCCGCTATTACGAACAAGCCGAATTGCAAGTCGATACGGGAATTATTCAAATATCGAAACTCGGCTTAGAAGGAAATTTAACCTTAATTGAAACTTTAGAAAAACTGGCTGTAGAATCGGCAGAAAAATCAAGGAAAATTCGCATGGGTTTTGACCCGTTTACTGTATCGACAGAGCAATATCAAAATTGGGTGAAAAAATTTGCAACTGCGGAGATTGAACTCATACCAATCCGGGAGAATTTGACTGACAAAGTGCGATCGCAAACTCCTTGGCAAACAGCAGAGACTTTACCCGCGATTGATGCAGAGCCCATATTTAGCTTACCTGTATCCCTGACAGGAGAAACCGCCGCCGAAAAATTAGCCAGAGTCAGGGAAGCGATGCAAAAAGCCAACATCGATGTGCTTCCGATTACCAACCTGAATCAAATAGCGTGGCTGTTCAATCTCCGAGGCTCGGATATTCCCCACATTCCCATTTTCATCTCCTATGCCATTGTCACCACAGATTCAGCGTTTTTGTTTACAAATCCTGAACGAATTTCACCAGAAATTAAGCAAGAATTGCGGGAGGATGTAACTTTGCTTCCCTACGGCGACTATCCGCATACATTAGAAACTTGCGTAAATTTGCCGCATAAAGTTCGGGTACTTTTAGATCCGAAACACAGCACAGCCGGTACGTACCAGTTAATATTAAACCATCAAGAAGCGCAGTTTTACAACATCGAAATAGTTTTTAAGGCACATCCGGTAGAAGGGATGAAAGCTCGCAAAAATCCCGTAGAAATTGAGCAGATGAAATCAGCCAATTTCAAAGCAAGTCGAGCGAAAACTTTGGCTTTAAAGTGGTTGACAGAACAGCTAGAAAATGGTAAGGTAGTTACCGAGTTTGATGTCAAAGAAAGCATCGAACATTTTTACCAGCAAGAAACAGATTTTCAGACTTTAACTTTTAGAACGATCGCCGGTGCGGGAGCCAATAGCTCGATCGTACATTACGGAACCCCCAGCCCTGAAATAACGTTAAAACCGGGGGAACTGCTGTTATTGGACTCAGGAGCGCAATATTTAGCAGGTACAACCGACGATACGAGAACAGTAAGTATCGGAGAACCGACGGCGCTACAAATAGAACACTACACAACAGTCTTAATCGCGCACATCAACTGTGCAATGCAGCAATTCCCCAAAGGAACAACGGGAGCGCAATTAGATGCGATCGCCCGTGCGGTATTATGGCAAGAACAGCTAGACTACGGACACGGTACAGGGCACGGAGTCGGCGCGTTTTTAGCAGGCCACGAAGGGCCAAACGGCATCAGCAAATCTGTGCAGTATCCCCTGGAAGCCGGAATGGTAACGAGCATCGAACCGGGATATTACGAACCGGGATGGGGCGGAATTCGCATCGAAAATCTCTATGTTGTCAGGGAAATGCCATCCAAAAACGGTACGGTTTGGTACGGATTTGAATCGCTGACGTATATTCCGTTTGAGCGCAAATTAATAAATGTCGATCGGCTGTCAAAGACTCAACTAGCATGGTTGAATAATTATCATGCTGCTGTAGTCGAGAAACTGGAACCCGTACTTGATGCAGCAACAATTGAATGGTTGAAAAAAGCAGCCGCACCCTTTGTGATATCAATTCCGGTTGCACCGGAATGATACCGAGGACACTGCAATGCTCATAGATGTCAACTTAAGGTCAAACCGAAAGTCCGACAGGGGTTGAAACCCCTGTCTCAAAGCGAAAGTCCTCTTAAGAGGACTGAAGAACTCATTAAGCTGTCGCGCCGCGCCTTTAAATTGCATATTCAGGGCGGGCGGGACGCCCACCCCACAAGAGTTAGATTGTTTTTTGACAGACAATTTAAATGCAGAACAGCTTAGTCCTCTTAAGAGGACTTTTGCTATTAGACAGGGAATTCATTCCCTGGCGGACTCGCGGGCTGACTAACGGGCTGGGCTGGCTGACAGCTTAAGTTGACACCAATGGGCACAGTGCGGTGTCCCTACGCCAAAATAATATTGTAGTATTGTAGGGAAACAGCACGTGCAGTCTCCTGATTTCTTAAAAAACAGAATACCAAAATCCCCGACTTCTCCAAGAAGTCGGGGATTTAAGATACAAACATTTAGAGCATTTAGAGTAAAGCTGGTGACAGGATTTGAACCTGCGACAGGCTGATTACAAATCAGCTACTCTACCAACTGAGTTACACCAGCAGTGAAACTTAATATAGCAAACTTATAGTGATTAGCGCAACCCCCCCAGCCAACTTTTTTTTCAAATTCGCTCAAAACCCCTCCCCGTAAGGGCAAAACCGGAATTGTCTGCCCGCTGCCCACAGCCCACTGCCAATTAACTAATCGCAGCGCCAAATCTTAATCGTCTGATCCGCACTCCCGCTGGCGAGCAAATTGCCCGAAGGTGCGATCGCCACCGAGTACACCGTACCCGAATGTCCCTTAAGACTGGTCAACAACTCCCCCGTCTGCAAATTCCAAATATTAATCGTATTATCATCGCACCCGCTAGCCAAAGTCAAACCGTCCCGACTGATAGCAACCGACTCGCCCCGACTCACATAATTTTGCAAAATATGCAGCGCCTCATTCGTTCCTAAATTCGTTACACCCTTTCCCCTCCCAGAATTAGTATTTAAAATCCGCAACAAACTGCCCGTCTGCAAATTCCGCAGCTTAATCGTATAATCATTGCTCACGCTAGCAAGAATCTGACCATCCGGCGCGATCGCCACAGAATTCACCCCAACATTCAACCCCGAAAGAGTCCGCAGCAACTTGCCACTTTCCACATCCCAAACCTTGCTCGTCGCATCCGAACTACCACTCGCCAATATTTTACCGTCTGGGCTAAAAACCACCGCATTCACATTGTCAGAATGACCCCTCAAAGTCCGCAGCAACTCGCCACTCCGCAAATTCCAAAGCTTAATCGTATTATCAGCCCCGCCGCAGCTAGCAATTACCAGGCCCTTCGGGTTAATCGCCACCGAATTCACCTCCATAGAATGTCCCGGAAAAGTACACAGCAAATCACCGTTGTGCAAATTCCAAAACTTAATTGTTTCGTCCGAACTGCCGCTGACCAACATTTTTCCGTCATAGCTAATAGCAACTGAATTTACGCGATCGGAATGTCCCGTCAGAGTGCCAATTAATTCCGTGGTTTCTAAATCCCAAATCTTAATAGTTTTATCCCAACTACCGCTAGCCAAAATTTTGCCGTCAGGGCTAATCGCCAGAGAATTCACAAACGATGAATGTCCCGGCAGCGTATATACACACCGCCATTTCTGATGTTTTAATTTGTGAGCTAATTCCTTCACGCGCTTAGCTGCAGCCTCAGCTTCCTCTCTGCGTTTGAGTTCAGCCTCCTCCAAACGCTGGCGTTCCGCCCTAGCTTTCGCCTCTCGCAGCGCCAGCCGCCGCATCTCTCCCTTATAGACTATTCGCTGCTGCTCCTGAATTTCTTTAAGAGTTTCAATATACGGTTTTGCCCAATCTTTAGAAAACCATTCCTGAGCAAATTCCGCCTCTAATGTAAATAGCTGAGGTTCGTGAGTAAAATCGATATTTAAATAATACAAATCCGCTAAAAAAGCCGCCAATAATTTGTGAATTGTCACAATTATTTGCCTAATAATCCGCAAGCTCAGCTTTCTATCTTTTCCCTCCGCCTCCAACTGGTGATAAACCTCTTCCCAATTCCAAGGCTGCATCGCCACTAGAGAAACGCTCTGATTGATGACTCCCCAAAAACCCACATGAAAATTAACTTCATAATCGCTGATATCGCTGTACAGTATAGCTGTCGGTACGGGAGACAACACAGTCTGCAACCGCTCCACATCAATATCAGAAATGGATTTTTTGAAATAGTCTCCGTAAAACTGAACCGGGCACAACTCTCCGTGCGGGGGGTAGTGCTGGTTCAAAAAAGCTCTTAACTTAGCCGGCAGCTCGATATTCAGATTGTGGCGAAACGAATCGGGGCAATCTTGGCTAATTTTTGCGGGAGCAACTAACAGCAGCAATCGGTGCTGTTGCTGCTGCAAAATCTGTTCAGTTTCCTGCCTGCTCAAATTAGAAAACCAGTTGTCCCTGTCCCAAATTGTTTGAATTTCGTTCAGCTTAACTCGAATTGCTTCGGATTGAAACTCCCGCATTAAGTCGCGGCAAAGCCGACTAATTGCCCGCTTATCTCTTACTTCTTGTGCCTTAATTCGATTAGCCCGTTCTTCCTTTACCCTTTCTTCTGCGTCGGCGATCGCGATTAATTCTTGTTCTCTGGCCTGCTGCCGCTGCAAATATCTCACTTGTGCTTTAATCCAGCGGGGGTCTTTTTTGATTTGCTGGTTCAAAGCTGAAGAACCAGAGGGCTCAATTTCTGCATAGCGTTCGTTGACAGCGCTTGCTCCCAATCTTTCTCCCAATTCCGAGGCTACAGGCTTCAACAGTTCAATTAGGGTGTCTGAGACTGGGCGGGGTAAGGACATACCAGTTAAAACTTTTTCTTACTTAAGGGCGATCGCGCGAGTCAGACATATCCCCCTGGGGCGGGGACTCTTGGCAGGGCTATTAGATTTGGGCGATCGGCCGATGCTATATGTAAGGCGTATCGTGCAGGCGAATCGTGCAGCCGCGCCAGCTTAGCACCTTAACTTAATAATAATATTTATTTATACACTTTACATTTTACCCCGAATCTGACTAGAAAACACCGACGGAAAAGACTTCAGGATATGCGATCGACCCTGAGTTCCCCCAATTTGTTTTTTTTGTTGCCATTTCACTCGCTCTTGTCTATAATCGTACTTCACAACCATAATTACGGTATTCCTACCTAAAAACCGTACTTTATCTAGAGGAACAAATATAATGAGCCCGTGGCAACGCCTAACTCAACACCTTCACTGGCCGCAACAGCCACCAGCCGGTACAAATAAATCATTGACTGGGCTGAAAAGATTTGTGTCACTATTTTTAGTGGGAATAACTTTAAGTCTAGCCGTTGCATCCTGCGGCCAGGGAACCACCAACAACCCCGCAGCCAGTCCCGGCAGCAGTCCAGGCGGTGCTAGCCCAGCAGCCAACAAAGGCAACGTAGAATTAACCCTAGTATCCTTCGCCGTCACCAAAGCCGCCCACGAAGCGATAATTCCCAAATTCGTAGAACAATGGCAAAAAGAAAAAGGCCAAACCGTCACCTTCAACCAAAGCTACGGCGGTTCCGGTTCCCAAACTCGCGCCGTAATTGACGGTTTAGAAGCAGACATCGTACACCTAGCCCTCGCCCTCGACACCGCAAAAATCGAAAAAGCCGGACTCATTGAGCCTGGATGGGAAAAAGAAGTCCCCAACGAAGGCATAGTCAGCAAATCCGTAGGAGCAATAGTCACCCGCGAAGGCAATCCCAAAGGCATCAAAACCTGGGAAGATTTAAGCAAAGACGGAGTAAAAGTGATTACTGCCGATCCTAAAACATCAGGCGTTGCCCGCTGGAATTTCCTCGCACTCTGGGGATCGGTTGTTAAAACCGGAGGAGACGAAACCAAAGCATTAGACTTGACTACTAAAGTCTACAAAAACGTCCCCATCCTGACTAAAGACGCCCGCGAAGCCACCGACGTATTTTTCAAACAAGGGCAAGGCGACGCCTTAATTAACTACGAAAACGAGATTATTTTGGCTGGTGAGAAAGGCGAAAAACCGACTTATAGTATTCCCGAAGTCAATGTTTCGATCGACAATCCCATTGCCATTGTCGATAAAAACGTTGATAAACACGGTACTCGCGAAGTCGCCGAAGCATTTGTCAAGTTTCTCTACTCCCCAGAAGCTCAGCGAGAATTTGCCAAAGTAGGCTTCCGCCCAGTAGATGCGACAGTAGCGGCGGAACCAGAATTTGTCCAAAAATATGCCCCCATCAAAACCCTATTTACAGCTCAAGACTTAGGAGGTTGGGGAGATATTCAGAAAAAATTCTTCGATGACGGAGCTGTTTTTGACAAAATCCAAGGTTCAATTAAACAGTAGTGGCCGGGGCGGGTTTACGAGTTGATTGGTTTTAGTCAAATACGATCGGTAAAACCCGTATCTGGTATGGCGCCTCGCTGCTAGATATGCGATCGCGCCTTGCAGATTGTAGGATGGCGACGCACCCTACATCTATCTAATGAGCCGGGGCGGGTTTACCAGATGATTGGTTTTAGGCAATTATTTTTGGTAAAACCCGCCCCTACAGCAATTATTCTTTCCAACTCAAAACTATTGACTTATGGCTGGATCATCTGCAATCAGTAACCCTCAATCTCCGATCGAAAATATCAAAAAGGGGCTGGGCAAAATAACATTACCTTGGGGAATCACCCTAGGCTACCTCAGCTTAATGCTATTCCTCCCAGTTACAGCTATGCTGCTGAAAGCCAGCACAGCAAACCCGGTCGAGTTTTGGAAAATTGCCACCAGTCCGATCGCCCTTTCCGCCTACGATGTCACCTTCTTTACGGCATTAATTGCGGCCTTAATTAACGGAGTCTTCGGCACATTAATTGCCTGGGTATTAGTCCGCTACGACTTTCCCTTAAAACGGATTGTCGATGCAGTCGTCGATTTGCCCTTTGCACTGCCTACCTCCGTCGCCGGTTTAACTCTCGCCACAGTTTACAGCGATAACGGCTGGATTGGTTCGCTTTTTGCACCTTTGGGAATCAAGATATCCTTTACTCGCTTGGGCGTAGGTATAGCGATGATATTTATTTCCTTGCCATTTATAGTTAGAACCGTACAGCCAGTTTTAAACGAGATGGAAAAAGAGATTGAAGAAGCAGCTTGGTGCTTAGGTGCTTCTCAATTTGAAACTTTCTGGCGCGTAGTTTTGCCACCGCTATTTCCGTCTATTTTAACCGGAGTAGCACTCGGCTTTTCGCGAGCGGTTGGCGAGTACGGATCTACTGTAATTGTAGCTTCTAACATACCGTTCAAAGATTTAATCGCGCCCGTATTAATTTTTCAAAGATTGGAACAGTACGACTATGCAGGAGCAACAGTTATCGGCACTGTCATGTTAGGTATTTCCCTGGCAATGCTGTTCGCCATTAATCTCTTACAAGCATGGAGAAGACGCTATGACGGCTAATATCAATTCACCCGCTGGTTACACATTTCCTCCCGCAGGTTCTAGTCGGAGTCAGGAAAAAGCTTGGGTAAAACCAACTTTAATCGGAATTGCGATCGGCTATCTCGCTCTTGTCTTATTTATCCCTACTCTCAACGTTTTTTACCAAGCTTTCCGAAAGGGATTTGAGCCATTTTTTTCTAACTTAACCTCCCCAGATTTTCTGCACGCAGCGCAACTAACCCTGGTAATTTCTCTGATAGTTGTACCTGTAAATACAGTATTCGGTTTGTGTGCAGCCTGGGTAATTGGTCGCAACAAATTTCCGGGTCGGACGCTATTAATCAGCCTTTTAGATGTGCCTTTTGCCATCTCTCCCGTAGTTGCAGGTTTAATGATTGTACTGCTTTACGGTCGGCTGGGATGGTTCGGACCGTGGCTGGAGGGGGCCAATATTAAGGTTATTTTTGCCTTCCCTGGGATGGTGCTAGCTACTGCTTTTGTTACCTTGCCTTTTGTGGCCCGCGAAGTAATTCCTGTTTTGGAAGAAGTGGGAACAGATCAAGAAGAGGCGGCAAAAACTTTAGGAGCAAATGACTGGCAAATTTTCTGGAATGTCACGCTTCCCAGTATTCGCTGGGGATTGCTTTACGGAGTAATTTTGACCAATGCTAGAGCAATGGGAGAATTTGGAGCTGTTTCTGTGGTGTCGGGAAATATTGCTAAGAAAACGCAAACTTTGCCTTTGTTTGTAGAGGATGCTTACAAGCAGTACGCGACGCAAGCGGCATTTTCGGCGGCGGTAGTTCTCGGTCTTTTAGCAGTTGTTACTCTCGTGCTTAAGGAGATTTTAGAACGCAAAACTAGGATAAAAGAAGTTGAAGAATAGTCATTAGTCATTAGTCATTAGTCATTAGTCATTAGGGATTTAGGGTGCGCGCTGTGAACCTCATCCCTCAAACGATTCATTAGTAAGGTGCGGCGCTATCGACAATCTGGTTGGAAGCTCGAAAATCTCACAGCGGCATATCCTACAAGATATTGGTGCAAAGTGTAAACTGAAACAAAAATTAGGAGTCCCAAATGTTAGCTAACAACACTAGCGAATCTGAATTTGAGGCGATCGACAATTTTCACAGAACCCAAGAATCAGATATTCCCCACTCTGATAGTGGTGACAGCAGACCAACTCAAACCCGCATTCGCATTCGTGTTCCTAAAGAATACCATCAGGAACCTGTGATTTCTAACCTGATTTCTGAATACGGTTTGACGGTGAATTTTAATGCCGCTTTGTTGGGTGTCAAAACTTTAGATGACGGTTGGTTTGACTTGGAACTGAACGGTACAAGTAAACAGATTGAAACGGCTCTGATGTATCTCAATGATTTAGATGTAGAAATCTGGAGCAATTCCAATAATCCCGATGAAGAAACTTGGTAATTAGTGAGTTTTGGATTCCCCAAATGGAAGAGGAGTTAATATTCTGGACGGTGACGCCAAATTTTCTTTCCTCTTCCCGGTCTCTTGAGTATAATAGTCTCCATAAATATTAGTCATGAGTCAATCGATTTTAGATTTTAGATTTTAGATTTTAGATTTTAGCATTGGCCCCACGGATAAATTCGGGGGGCAAGTTTCATCGGATGCACGTTTTTTATTTCTGGACGGATGAATCCGGGGGCTTGTATCCTAGATGCTTTAGGTGAGGATTAATCAGTCCTATCTATTCCTGTAAAAGAACTTTTTTAACTTTTGTAGTGAGGAATGCAAGTCTTCATAAAACTCAGAGGACTTGCATTCCTCACTACAAACAAATTTGAGGGCGGTTGGTCGTTAGCGAAGCCCTCGAAGAGGATCGCACATACCGATAATTCAGCAGCTAACAACTACCAAATAACACCAGCTTACAGCTAATAACCGTGACTGATGACTCTTGACTAACAAATATATAGCGGTTCTCAAGCGTGGTGAGGTATGCCCTATACCCTATGCCCTATGCCCTATGCCCTATGCCCTATGCCCATGAGTACCTCATCTTTCTGAGAAAGGTTATAGATAGCCATCAGTTAACTATTCGATTGACAATTTTTATAAAATCTGGTTTTTTCTCCATCTCTGACATATCAATAAACAGCGCGCAAGTCTTCTCCAACATTATTGTTGTACCAGCCGGAACAATATCCCCCTTTAAGACTTCTAAACAATCAAACTAACTCAGTTAGGGCAGGGGAGCATATAAAAAAGTTTTTGTCAATATTCCATTTAGGTGAAAGTTAGGTTAGGTGAAATTAGGGGCGATCCTCTTCGTTGGCGTAGCCCCCGTAGGGGCGGGCTTCGCCAACGACTCTCATCCGCGCTGGAAAAAGCTCGATCGTTGCTGCGGTTGGTTTGTGATATGAATTTGATGTGTGCGTGTACCAGGAGAATTTGAACGTGGAAATCTATAAAGAACGGAAACACCAGATAGTTTTTGCTGATTCACAAGTTAAAGATTGTGAAAGTTTAACAGAAACGCTCAATCCCGATACAGAAATTGTTATTCTCAAAGCCGATCGCGACGGCATCGAGCAAATCGCCGAAACACTTAAACAGCGGAAAAACATTGCAGCCGTCCACATTTTGTCTCACGGTGCAGCAGCCAGCTTGCAACTGGGAGCAACAGAACTAAATCTGTGCAACATTGAAAGCTACCGCAATTATTTAGAAACATGGTTTGCTTTGCCAGCAGCCGAAACAAACTCGAACTCTTCAATTACAGCTAAACCCGAAATTCTACTTTACGGTTGCAACGTCGCCGCCACAGAAGCAGGTGTGGCTTTCGTGGAAAGGCTGAGCCAGCTCACCGGGGCAAATATTGCCGCGTCCGATAACTTGACCGGGAATGCGGCACTGGGTGGAGACTGGGAACTAGAAGTAACTACGGGCAACATAGAAACACCTTTAGCATTTTCAGCAGAGGCGAGGGAAGCTTACAGTGGCGTACTGGCTGACTTGAACCAAACGACTGGCGACTTTAACGGACTGGTAAATGCCATCAATGTTGCCAACATCAACAGCGGCACTGACACGATTACTCTCACTGCCGATATTACCCTCGCAGGGCAATTGCCGAGAATTACCGACACCACCACTATTGTTGGCGGTGGTTTCAAGATCAGCGGCAATAACAACCGTGCCTTCGTAGTTGATAACACAACATTTAACATCTCAAACCTCACCATTGATGCCGCAAAAGCAGTAGGCAACGCGGGAACCACCGGTGGTGGTGGCGCTGCGGGCTTAGGTGGCGCACTTTTTATCAACAACGGTACAGTCACAGTTGACAGAGTTACTTTTTCTAATAACTCTGCCGTTGGCGGTGCAGGTGTGGCTGGGAATGGTGGCAAGGGTGGTAGCGCCGATCTGGGTACTTTATTCGGAGGTACGGCAGGGACAAATGGCAGAGATGGTCGCACCGGTCTAGATAGCACTGGCCTGGCAGGTGGAATAGGTGAAAACGGCGAAGCAGGCACTTCTGGAAATGCAGGCGGTACAGGCGGTAAAGGTGGTACTGGTGGTACTGGTGCTACTGCTGGCGGGACAAACGGTGGGGCTGGTGGCATTGGCGGCACTGGTGGTGCTGGTAGCGTTGTCGGTAGTGGCGGCGGTGGTGGAGGTGCCGGTGGCCTTGGCGGTCCTGCTGGTAGTGGGACCCAGGGTAATGGTGGCAATGGCGGTGCTGGCGGTGCTGGCGCCTTTGGTGGCGGCGGTGGTGCTGGCGGTCTACTCGGCACTGGCAACATCAATGGCACTATCGGCGCTGGCGGTATTGGCGGCTTCGGCGGCGGTGGCGGTAGTGGCAATGGTGCAAGCGCTGGAGGCACTTTTGGCGGTGCAGGTGCTATTGGCTTTGGTGGCGGCGGTGCAGGTTTAGGCGGCGCGATTTTTGTTGGCGGTGGCACTTTGACCATGACCAACAGCACCTTATATAGCAACACAGTTACTGGTGGCAATGCTGGTAATGTGGCCGCAGGTGCGGGTACAGCAGCAGGTGGCGCAATTTTTGTCAACTTAGGTGCTACCGCTACTCTGACCAATAATACGATCGCCTATAACACTTCCACAGCAGCCACAGTTGGCATACCGGCTAGTCTGATTGCTAGTGCCGGAGGAATTTACAACAACGGCGGTACAGTTACAGTCAAAAACACGATCGTTGCTGGCAACGTTGCTACTACCGACACAGATGTTACAGGGGCATTCACAGGAAATAACAACCTGATTGGGGTTCTCGGCACTAGCACGGGTTTCACAGCTCAGGCATTAGCGGTTCCTTTGGCAAATGTATTAGCTCCAGCAGCCTCTGCCGGACTCAACGGTGCAACTACCGGCCCGTTCACCCTGGCCCTAGTTGACAACAGCCCCGTCACTACCAGCAGCAACCCTGCAATTGGTGGGGGCGACCCGACAATAACGGCAGTGGGCGCTACAGCTTTTGACCAACGAGGTACTGGCTTTCCTCGAAAAATTGACAATACTCTTGTCAGCAAACCGAATATTGACATCGGTGCTTACGAGTACGGGCCCGTGGTCGTGGGTCAGAAATTCAACGACCTTAACGGGGATAGCCTGCAAGGTGCCGCGGCAACTGAACCAGGTCTAGGCGGCTGGACTATTACCGCAGGTACGAAGACTAATGTAACATCTGCCGTTGCTGCCACTCTCGGCCAATACACTCTCACGGATACTAAGGCAAATACAGCGATCGAAGAAACGTTACAAACCGATTGGGTGCAGACTTTGGCACCAACGGTGACGACTGGTACTGCTGATGTTACCGGTGCTAACTTCGGCAATTTCAAAAAAACCTCGATCGCGGGCAAAACCTACACAGACCTCAAAGGCGACGGCTTCACGTCCGATGACACCACACAAAACGAGGTCACGGTCACTTTATACAAAGACACCAACGGCGACGGCATATTCCAAGCAGCCACAGATACGATCGTGGGTGCGCCGGTACCGACTGCCGGAGCCGGAGATTACACATTCTCCGATATCGGCCCGGGCAAATATTTAATACAAGCCACGGCCCCAGCCGGCTCTAGGATCTCTTTTCCCGCTGCCGCAATTCCCGTTACCGCCCTAAGCGGTACTCCGGTCATCAACACCGCAGCGACTCCCACCAACTTCGGTATCTTCAAAAACATCACCATTAGCGGTACCAAATTCGAGGACAAAAACGGCAACGGTGCCCTAGACGCGGGAGAGGTAGCACCGCCAACTCCTTTTGATATTCAGTTAGTTAACGCCGCCACCGGTACAGTGGCACAAACCAAAACTACAGATCCCACCGGCAACTACACCTTTACCGACGTTGGACCCGGCACCTACACCCTGCGGGAAGTGCCAAAGCCTGATTGGCAACCAACTCTTGCCCCCACTGGCAGCATCACTACCAACAGTGGCGTCAACATCACCAACACCGCAGCCACTCCCACCAACTTCGGCAACTTCCAACTAGGCAAAATCAGCGGGATCAAATTTAACGACCTCAACAAAAATGGCATCCAAGATGCGCCAGCAGAACAACCCCTAGGAGGCTGGACAATCTACCTGGATGCCAACGACAGCGGCAGCCAAGATGCAGTACCAGCCGAAACAGGCACCAACGCCACCGTCACCGATGTCGCCGGCAAGTACCAGTTCACCAACTTGCCAGTCGGCACTTATACAGTGCGGGAAGTGCCACAAACAGGCTGGACGCAAACTCTACCCCCTGTCAATCCAGCTAGGCCTACTCTTCCCGGCGCGTTTACGATCGCCGTCACCAGCGGCACAGATTCCCAAAACAACAATTTCGGCAACTTCAGACCCAACTCGATTAGTGGTCTGAAGTTCAATGACCTCAACAACAACGGGGTACAAGATACCGGGGAACTAGGACTTCCCAATTGGAAATTCTTCCTCGATACAAACAACAACGGCACTCTCGACACGGGAGAAGCGAACACTGACACCGATCCCGCAGGCAACTACAAATTCCTCGACTTGCCAGCAGGTACCTACAAGGTGCGGGAAGTCTTGCAGCCTACTTGGACGCAAACTACCCCCGACCCGGCGGACATCACTGTCACCAGCGGTCAAGACATCGCTAATATCAACTTCGGCAACTTCCAGCCGGCCACTATCAGCGGTCAAAAATTCAATGACCTCAACAACAACGGCATTAAGGATGCCGGAGAATTGGGGCTAGCTAACTGGCAAATATTCCTCGACAGTATCACTCCGGATGGATTGTTTCAGCAGGGCGAACCCACTACCATCACCGATGCCACGGGCAACTACACTCTTAAGGACATACCCGCAGGTACTTTCCAGGTAAGGGAAGTCCAGCAAAACGGCTGGACGCAGACGACCCCCAACCCCGCCCCCTTTGCGGTTAAGAGTGGAGATAACATCACAGGCATTGACTTCGGTAACTTCCTGCCCCAACCGGGGGCGATCCGAGGTCTGAAGTTCCAAGACACCAACAACAATGGCACTCAGGATGCTGGAGAACCGGGTTTACCCAATTTCCAAATTCAGTTAACCAATGTCGTAGCTGGAACTGCTCCTGCTCCTGTTACTACTACCACAGACAACACTGGCAACTACCTGTTCGCCAACCTAACGCCGGGAACCTACCGCGTCAGGGAAGTCAACCAAACTGGGTTTACCCAAAGCACCCCCGAACCCGCCGACATCGCCCTAACTTCAGGCGCTATTGTCACCGGCATCAACTTCGGCAACTTCCCAGCGCCGACGCCGACTCCGACGCCGACTCCGACTCCGCCGCCAGTGCCACTGCCACCTGTACCGACGCCGACGCCTGCACCGACGCCGACGCCTGCACCTGTAACGACGCCGACGCCTGCACCTGTAACGACGCCGACACCTGCACCTGTAACGACGCCGACACCTGCACCTGTAACGACGCCGACGCCTGCACCTGTAACGACGCCGACGCCTGCACCTGTAACGACAGATTTGGTTTGCCCTGAGAACTTCCCCAGGATCGCTACTCCCAATGAGGCCGGCACTCCTTCAGCGGGTAATGTGATCAATGGCCCTAACGGCGACGATACGATCGTGGGTAGTGCCGGCAGTGACTCTATCTTCGGGTTGATCGGCAACGATTTGATCTTTGGTCGAGGGGGCGGCGACTACATCAATGGCAATATAGCCAACGATACTCTCTACGGAGGCATCGATAGCGATACTCTCTTCGGTGGCAAAGGGTTTGACCTGATTTTTGGCGATCGCGGTAACGATACGATTTATGGCAATCGTGGCAACGACTCTCTTTCTGGCGACGAAGGCAATGACGTATTGTACGGGGGCAAAGCCGATGACGTAATGTTGGGCGGCGCTGGCGACGACGTGCTAATTGGCGATCAAGGCAATGACACTCTCTGCGGTGGCCAGGGTAACAATACCTTAATTGGCGGCAGCGGCGATGATTTGCTCTTTGCTGACACCGGCGATGATTTGCTCTTTGGCGGCAGTGGCAGCGATACCCTCGTCGGCGGCATTGGCAGCAATGGCTTTGTCTTGTCAGCGGGGGGAGGAATTGACACGATTTTCAACTTCACCGCAGGAGTTGATTCGATCAAGTTGGTGGGAGGCTTGGACTTCAATCAACTGTCATTAACCGAAACTAACGGCTCGACGGCGATCGCGATCGCCAACAGCGACCAGATTTTGGCTATACTCAGGGGCGTGCAGCCGAGCCAGTTATCGGCTCAGAGTTTTAGCTTGCTGGTTTAGCCCGCAGATCAAACTCGGCAGTTAGAACCGAGCATACACTTGCCTGCTGTCCCAACACAGAGGGACTAGCGGGAAGCACAACCTCTAAGCATGGGTTTGGAGGATCTGCCAAAGAAGGGGAATGAATTCCGTTCCCCTTCTTTTGTCAAATTTGTTCGAGATACTTCAGCAAGTCGGCCATTTCTTGCGGACTCGGTTGAAACTGCGGCATTGGTGGGGTTTGCCCGCTGGTGACTTGCCGGATCAGATCGAATTCGGATTTGCGATCGGAAACTCCGTGCAAGTTGGGCCCGACTTGACTGTCTGAAACGGATATGTGACAACCCGCACAGTTCATTTGAAAGATGGCGGAACCCTGAAACGGGTTGCCCGTGAGGGATAGGACGCTTTTGACGTAAGGATCGGCGACTTGAAATTGACGTATTGTGAGCGTAGCCAAGATGATGGCAAGCAACACCGCTAGCGCAAATATAGCAAGTCGCTCGATCGGGTTTTTAATTTCATTCCTGGCAAGTTGGTTATTCAAAGGAGTTCAATTAAAAATAGTATCTACAAGAAAATTTATTTCTCATAACATAGCTTAATCGTTCGCAGCGGGGAGAGCAAGATCTAATACTCCAGGAAGGGCGCTTTTTGGAAAATTCATCTGGGTAAGTGCTGGTAATATTAAAAATAGGTTGTTAAATCTTAACGTTAAGGAGATCTCATGGTAGAACCGCTGCTTTCAGGTATTGTTCTGGGCCTAATCTTTGTTACTCTGGCGGGGCTGTTTTTTGCTGCTTATCAGCAGTACAAGCGCGGCGATCAGTTGGGTATCAATAAGTAAAAGGGGTCTACAGTCCCTAACTCAGCCTGTCAGGGGGAGGGGGAATGGGGAATTGGGCATGGGGCATGGGGCATGGGGCATGGGTCATTAAATCGGCCTACTTACTTCTTCCCTCTTCCCTCTTCCCTCTTCCTTCTTCCTTCCGTTACATCCGTTACCGAATCCGTTGCCGAACTTCCCTCTTCCTTCTTCTCGACATCCGTTACATCCGTTACATCCGTTACCGAATCCGTTGCCGAACTTCCTTCGTTAAAGATATCGATCGAGAATAGCAGCAGTTTCCAAGCCTGTTTTTTCCCAGCTAAATTGTTTTGCCCTAGCCAAACCGAGCTCCCGTAAGTGCGATCGAACTTTGGCATCGACTGCAAGCTGGTGCATAGCAGAGGCAATTTCCTCGACGCTGTAGGGGTTGACTAATAAGGCTGCACCCCCTGCCACTTCGGGCATTGAAGACAGGTTAGATGTGATGACAGGAGTGCCGCAGCCCATTGCTTCGAGCACGGGGAGGCCGAAGCCTTCCCAAAGACTGGGGAAAACCAGGGCGATCGCTTGGTTGATAACTTTGGGCAAGTCGGCTGCGGGGAGGTAATCTAGGAATTTTACTCGATCGACCAATCCCAATTCTTGAACCTGCGCCTTCAGCAGCGGTGTATAGCGTTTGTCTTCCGAACCTGCTATCCACAATTCGTATTCGGAATTATGATGCAAAGCAGCAAAGGCTGCTACAACTCGCTGCACGTTTTTATAAGGATTGTGGCGGCCGATATAAAGAAAATAATTGCTTGTTGGTAAGTCTAAAAAACGGAAAAAACTGGTGTCGTATCCGGGGAAAATTGGCGTAATTAAATTAGTAGGAATCTTGCAAAAATTAGCGATATCTTTGGCAGTGGATTCTGAGTCGCAGATGACGTGTTGAGCCTGCCGCAGCACTTGGGGAATGTAATAGCGGTGGTAAGGTGTCAGAGGATCGAAGCGGCGGGGGAATCGCAGCGCTATCAAGTCATGTACTGTAATAATATAGCGGCAACCTGCAAATAGAGGAGCTTCTGGAATTGGGGAAAATAATAGGTTAGATTTTAGCTGTTTGTAAATTTTTGGGAGTTGGGTTTGTGTCCACACCAATCGGTTGATGTGTCCTTTGGTTCCTTGTTCTGGTGTTAGGTTGCCGGGGATTTGGTAGCAGTTGTTATTGGCAAATTTTTCGGCTGTTAGTAAGGTTGGGTTGAGGGATTTTAGGTGGGGAAATAGGTTTTTGGCGTAGATGGCTAAGCCGGTTGGTTTGGAAATTAGGAAGGAGAGGTTGATGAGCAGGTTGGATTGGGGATTGGGCATGGGATAATATGTAGATTGCGGTTTTTTGGTGGGATTTTTTTTTATTTAACCTGAGATATTGCACCATTCTCCATTAGCTTTTTAGGAACAGGCAAGATGCCTGTTCCACAAGAAAATTTATCTTTTGTGGAACAGGCATCTTGCCTGTT
>NZ_JAUBOX010000083.1:0-33311 GCF_036700445.1 Microcoleus sp. T3_B1 | reverse complement strand
TACCTTTAATCCAACCAATCACCAGTGGCAACCAAATATTATCTATACTCCATTCATTCTCTGATAAAAATCTCTGAGATTTTTTTCTACTTTCAAAATTAATAGGTATTGCTAGTTTTGTCGCTATGGTTTCTAATGTGACTTCTTTAATCGATTGCACCACTTGAATCAATAAAATTGTCACTAAGTAATTAGAACGTGTCAGCTTTTCTGACAAATGGGCATGATATAATTCTGGTATCATTTAATTGTTTTTTGGGTAAGAAGCTTTCTTACCCTATCTTTTTTCATGCTATTTGTCTAGAGTTGCCGGACTGTATGACTTTCAGGCGACCTGTCGCCCCGTCAGGGTTTAACCATGCCTGATACCGTCTCTCTCTACCCGATAACCGTTTCAAGATGTTTCTAGCTCTACGTCTAGTTGACAAGAGTGCCTAGAGTAGCTTTCTTTTGGAGAGAAGCCCGAACCCGATTAAATTTATCTCTTTTGTCTTGAATTTCTTTTCCAGACCATGACTTCCCTGTACTGGTTACAGCGATATCGCGTCTGCCAAAATCGACCCCCATGACATGACTGGTTTTCAAAGGGGATGGTACATCATTTTTAACTTGAATATGGATATACCAATCCCCATCTTTATGTTGACATAATTGTGCGGAAATTGGATTTTGACCTGAGAGTTGACCGCGCTGATAATTACTAACTCTCATTGGTATTTTGATTCGTTTTCCCGTGGTACTGATACTAGCTAAATAGCCGTCTTCAATCAAACGGAAAGTACGAGAATCACAGTCAAAACTGGTAGGCTTGAATCCTTTAACTTTTTTGCCTTTATATTTGGCAGTTAAACGATTCGCACCGACTCGCTTCACAAGCTCTAACAACATGATTAGCGGTTAAACCAAAACGCTCTTTAACGTCTTGATAACAAACTGCTTGGATTGAGTTTCTCTCGGTCAAACTCGCCTTAACGTTGTTATTAATATAGTTGCAAGCATCAGCAAACGCCTTGGTAGTATCGTCTAATAATTGACGCTGTTCTGGCGTAGGTTGAAGCTTTACAACTAGGGTTAAGACTTGTTTCATCGACTTTTAAAACTCACGCTTATGAGATGATAGCTTAAAAAGCAGTGCTACGCAAGTCCGAACTTTGTTGGTCGCAATTCCTCTCAACGCTCACCCTATCCGGTAGAGCGTGAGCCTCCTTGCGACATTAAAGGTGAAAATATTTGAACTGGGGAAGTGCGATCGTAG
This sequence comes from Microcoleus sp. T3_B1, assembly GCF_036700445.1. NCBI lineage: Bacteria > Bacillati > Cyanobacteriota > Cyanophyceae > Oscillatoriales > Microcoleaceae > Microcoleus > Microcoleus sp. T3_B1. The sequence goes on along the minus strand of NZ_JAUBOX010000083.1, from coordinate 32,056 downwards.
GCATCACCCGCCATTAGGGTGAACGAAACTCTTCTGGTGTGGGGGGCGAATTCTTGTTTGGCATTTGCCAAGTCGGTGTAAAGCTTTTGGATGTCCCAGCCGTTGCTGGCGCGTGCAAATGGTTCTTCGGGTCGATCGAGGGTAGAGGGTATCATTTGCGGCAGTCGCGATCGAGTTCCTAGTCTAATTCCTAACCAAAATCCTAACATTCGCTGTGCGCGATCGGACTGTTTTCACCGCTAATCTATTTTTAACACAGCAAACAGGGGAATGAGTTGCAGGTAGAAAATCCTCTCCTTTACAGTTGGCAAAATAACTATACATCAATCGGAGAAATAGAAAATGCCTGGAATTGCGATCGCCTTATTTTTCATCCTAGGTTTAGTTTTAAGTCTTGTTGGCTATTTTTGGGGATTAGTTCAAGCTTTTGGAGAGGAAACTATTTGGGGAGTGCTTTACTTGCTTGTCCCATTGGCATCATTGGTTTTTTATATCAAAAATTGGAGCAATGAAAAAATCAGAAAAACCTTTTTAATTCAATGTGCTGGATTGCTAATGTTTGTATTGGGAGGCATTACTACTTCAGTATTTTATGGCCAAATTTTTGTAAAAGTCTCTGACTCTGGATCTAATGTAGAGCAGGGGTATAACGAGCAATCGCCCTCTTCTTTGCCTTCTGGTTTCAACACTTCTCCATCACCCTATCAAGAGTTATCTCCTGCTTTCGAGTCAGTTCCTGCTGCCGAGCCATCTCCTGCTGTCGTAGCACCTGTTTCTGAGCCTATTTCTGCTCGTGTTGCTCCTCAAATTTCTGACTTCAAACAATCGATGAAACTCGGCTATATCTAATACGGGCAGGGAGACTATCAAACCGCTTTAATCAATTTTAACAGAGCTTTACAGCAACGTCCAGGCGACGCTTATGCTGTCAAGGCTGTTTACAACACCAAAAGTGCGATCGTCCAAACCAGTGTTAAATAATAATCCGTGCCTGATAAATTGTATACAGCGGATAGATAAGTAATTCACCTTGTTGGTGAAAATCCAAAATTAACTGATGAAAATTCTCACGCGAACACCTACTAAACTAACAATTCAAACTGCCAGCGCCTGGGATGGTTTGCTATTAATTTCTCCCTTCATTGTCATTGGACTATTGCAGATAATTTTAGCATCAAATTGGATAGGTGGAGGTATATTTCTGTTGTTTTCGCTGTCTTTGTTGGACGGCGCGATAGATGAAACATACATTTTTGATAAAACTTTTAGCAAAATGACCATTAAACGACGCGGTGTGTGGCTTCATGATGTTACCGAATGCTCAACTCGCGAGATTTCTGCGGTGGAATTAGAGGAAATAGGAGATAGCGAGGGAAATTGTAGCTATTATGTTGATTTGTGGATGTTAGGGGGCGATATCATCTGTTTAAGAAGCTATTCACTAACAGAACAATACAAAATGGCTGACTTGATTCGCAGCTATATCTCGATTAACGATAATCGCACGCTTAGCAATGTATTTGCCCTACAAATCGGTGAACCCTAGCTATCGCGTAGGCAATCGCCCAAATCCATAACTAAGCTGTTGGGCATTTAAATTTTGTGTTGAGGGCGGGCTTTCGGGCCCAACCCCTACTCCTCACAAGAGTGAAAGTTTATTTGACCATGCAATTTAAATGCTGATTAGCTTAATGATAATTAAGTAGGCACAAATAAACCTGATAATGTAACAAAATGTAAACCTGTTCTCACCAGAGTGATTACTTTCCTACGGCTCGCGAAGCTAAGGTCTCATTCCCATAACATAATTAATATACTTTTAAGATTCATCTACTTTAAATCACGGAAAGCTATCTTAAACCCATCCGCAGGTAAACTCGCGACCTTTGTTGTCGGTCAGACATTTTAGTGCTAACCTATTAGCAATATAAAAGGGGTCATGGCACAGGACGACTTCAAATAATATATAAGTTAACAACTTGGCTGATCGGGGTCAGGAAGTCGATGTGTAGCCTCAATTTTGGAATAAAAGGGTGAGATAAATGAAAATAATCAAGCAAACAGCGAGTGAATTAATAATTCAGACTCAAAGCATATTTGATTTTTGGCTCCCTAGTTGTTTATTCATGGCAGTTGGACTGATATCGCTGACTTTTGACTATCATGCAGCAACCCTGAACTGCCAGCGATTGAAGGCAAAACAAGGAAATTGCCAGATTGTGCGATCGAATTTACTGGGGTCGAACATCAAAGAAATTGAGCTGGCTTCTTTGCGGGGAGCTAAAGTTGAAAGATGCGGCTATAAAACCAGAGTTGTACTTTTGACTTCTGTTGGCACTGTTCCTTTCACTGCTAACTCCACTAATTGGGGAACCCAAGACGCTGTGGCTTCTGACATCAATTTTTTTGTTAAAAATGCAAAAAATGGATTGCTGCGCTTAAGCCAAGAGGATCACTGGTTGGGATGGACAGGAGGCATATTTTTGCTCGCAGGAATCGCAGCGATCGTCTTGAGAAATAATGAAATCTACAGCTTCGATGAAAATTTAAACACCTTGACTGTTAAACAGCGGGGTTTGTTGGCACGTAAAGTAATGGAATACTCTCTGTGCGATATTTATGGTGTGGAAGTCGATCGCACAAAAGATCGGGATCATGACATTTGGTACGAAGTCAGGCTGTTAGCTTGTGGAGGCTCTCGCATCTCCTTACCCCGCACCATGAACCCATACCAGCAAGCAAAAATCGCCAAAGCGATTAACAACTATCTGCACCAGCAAAATCACCAAAAATAGCCGATCGCGATCGACCCGATTTCTCAAGGTTGCGGACTTACGCAGAAACCGGGTTTTTCACCAAAATCTCTTCTAGAGTGCGATCGCTTCCAGTATAAAAACCCGGTTTCTTTGGTATCCAGTGCGAAACTCGCGATTGGGTGGAAACTCATCATCTAAAAAGTGAACAATCGTTCACTTTGTAGGTTCTTTCAACTTCCAACCTGGTTTGACAACTTGCCGGGAACGGGCAATTACTAAACAATCATTCGGCACATCTTCTGTCACCACAGAACCCGCCGCTACAGTAACATCTTCGCCCAAAGTTATCGGTGCAACCAGCACGCTGTTAGAACCAGTTTTACTCCCATCGCCTATTTGAGTTTGGTGCTTGTTTTTTCCGTCATAATTCGCCGTAATTGTCCCAGCACCGATGTTGACTTTTTCTCCCAAAGTCGCGTCGCCTAAATAAGACAAGTGAGCGACATTAGTTCGATCGCCTATTTGAGTATTTTTCAATTCTACAAAATTGCCGACGCGACAGTTCGCCCCAATTTCTGCGTGTCCCCGCAAGTGTGCGTAAGGGCCAACTCGCGAATTTTCAGCAACCATACTGTCAGAAACCACCGAATAAAGCACAGTCACATTTTCCCCAATCTGACTGTTTTCGATCAAACTGCCGGGGCCGATGCGACTACCAGAGGCGATCGAAGTATTTCCCCGCAAGTGAGTTTGCGGTTCAATTACCACATCCGGCTGCAACTCTACGGTATCGTCAATGGTGATGCTGTTGGGATCGAGCAGCGTCACTCCCGCCGTCATCCACTTGTCCTTTATCCGCGTTTGCAAAATATCGCAAGCTGTAGCTAAATGTTTGCGATCGTTAATTCCCAATATTTCTTGATAATCTTCCACATCCACCGCCATCACCGGACTGAGGAAATTTACCGTATCAGTTAGGTAATATTCTTTTTGGTCATTGTCTGCCTTCAATTCTGGCAAAATTTTCTCTAAATCCGGCCAGTGAAAGCAGTAAACACCTGCATTAATTCGGTGATTTTGCTTTTGAGCTTGTGTGCAGTCGCGGTCTTCGACAATTTGCTGGACTAAGTTTTGACTGTCGGTAAATACTCGACCGTATCCTTGGGGATTCGGCAAATTAGCTGTCAATAAAGTAGCAGAGTTTTGGTGCTGTTTGTGAATGGCCATCAATTGTTTGATAGTTTCTGCCCTCAGCAAAGGTACATCCCCATTTAAGACCAGCAAGTCTCCTTGAAATCCCTCTAAGTGAGGCAGCAATTGTTGGATGGCATGACCTGTTCCCAATTGTTCGGTTTGTTCGACAAATTCTAGGGGAGGAGATTGAAGATTTTTCCCTGATATTTCTTGACCTCGAATCAGGGATTCTTTAACGAGTTCGCCTCGATAACCGACGATGACAAGTCGCCTGGTAATTTGAATTTCTTGACAACTTTGGAGGACTCGCTCAACTAGCGATCGACCGCCCAATTCGTGTAGAACTTTAGGCAAGTCAGATTTCATGCGCGTGCCGCGTCCAGCAGCTAAAATTGCTATTGCTACCATTGTGCGATCGAGTTATTTGCTATAAAAACTTGAATATTGACTAACTGATGATATCACTCGCTGTCGGCCGATGGCACTGCGATCGCACAATTTTTTAATCTCAAATCTCACATCCGCGCGATCGAGGATTTTTCCAGGCGGATGCTGGTTGTAGGGGCGATGCTGGCAATATCTGGACTGGCGCGCCCGGTATCAAAAACCTGGTTGCAGCAACAGTATTTGGCGGCTGAGCAAGACGACTTGCATGCCTCACTACAAACCTGAGTTCGTTTGGGGGTAAGGAATGCGAGTCTTTTCCCAAGGGCTGGGAGGGGGAGCGAGAGTGAGAATTTGCATCTTTGGGCTGGGATTTGCCACGATACATTATACTATTTGTTGAATTTCAGTTAGGGTGTTTTCAACTTTAAAAAAACTATTTCTGACTTTTTCATTAATTCTGCCTTCTATAGCAACCGCGCCCGAAGGTTAAGACGTTCTTAATTGCTGAAACATGAGCTATCATATTGCTTCTGACTTCTCTGCTAAATAACTAAAGCCTTCTGACTTCTTCCATCCGTTACATCTGTTACGTAATCCGTTACCGAACTTCCTTCTACCTTCTACCTTCTGCATTATCAGGTGTCCAGCTATGACAGAGCTTAATTTTCAGGAACTTGCCAAGCAGGGAAATCCGCAGGCGATCGCATCTTGGCTTGACAGCCAGTTGCAATCTGAAGGCATCACAGCCTCGGCAAATCTCGACGGCGATTGTTTGGATGTAATTCTTGAGGCCGAGCAAGTACCGAAAGAAGATACATTAGTTGATTTTGTTCGCACCGAGCTGACGAATTTGCAGCCGGATTCGATTCGCAAAGTGAAGGTGGATGGCCGAGAAAGCGGTCAGATTGCTGCTGCTTGGAGTCAAGAGTTTAGTTTGGAGAACAGCACTTTTGAACAACAAAGTTTTGCAGGAGAAGCTGTACCAAATACTGCTGTTGCTAATATGGACGATCGCACAGAGATGGAGAGCAATATTGAGGAAGAAAAACCGCCGGAACTTGCTGCTTTTGAGAACCGGCTGCGATCGACTTTCATTGTAGTCGGGCTAGTAACGGGTATGTTGGCGATCGCCGTGGTGGCGTTTGTCGGTAAAATTTTGAACCAGCCAGCAGCAACTGCTGGGAATAATCCCGATGGAACAGCAGATTTAGCAACTGCACCAGATACTTTTCGAGAAGCCGTTAACAGCGCACTCACAGCAGCAGAGTTAGGGCGATCGGCAAAAACCAAGCAAGACTGGACGACAGTTATCGATCGTTGGCAAGAAGCGGTCTCATTAATGAGAAGAGTACCAGTGTCTAGCCCCAACTATCAACTCGCTCAATCAAAAGTAATCGAGTATCAGAAATATCTGCTTTACGCTCAAGAAGCAGCAGTAACTCCCCCTCAGCCAACTCCAACTCCCGCGCCCGCCGAAAAATCACCTTCGGAAAAAGCAACTCCTAAAAAATCAAATTCTGAAAAAAGAGCTTCGGAGAAAGCAACTCCTAAAAAATCTCGTACCGATAAAGCAGAACCAGAGAAAAAAGCTCCTTCCCGATAAATGTTCAAATATTGATGTGAAAAATTATGACTGACAACACTTTAATCGTTTCTCCTGAATGGTTAGCCACCAATACCGACAATCCGCAAGTTGTAATCATTGACTGTCGTTTTTCCCTTGGCGACCCTGAATTGGGACAAAAACAATATCAAGAAAGTCACATTCCTGGAGCTTTCTACTTAGATTTAAACCGCGATCTCGCGAGTTCAGTGGGCAAACACGGCGGTAGACATCCGCTGCCAAATATTGAAGAATTAGCTGATAAATTGAGCGCGATCGGCATTAATTCACCAGAAACTTTAGTCGTCGCCTATGACGATTCGCGACTGGCTTTTGCTGCTCGCTTGTGGTGGCTGCTGCGATATATGGGACACAGCAAAGTCGCTTTGTTAGACGGCGGTTTCAGCGCATGGAAAGCGGCGGGCTATCCGGTAACAAATACTTTGCCCGACCCCCGCGAGGGTAAATTTGTTGCTCACTTGCAGCCGGATTTGGCGGTAGATATTGAGGCGGTAAAAGAGCGTAAAGACTTGCCGGGAAAGGTTTTGGTTGATTCGCGAGAAAGTGAGAGATATGAAGGTTTGCGGGAGCCGATCGACCCCATTGCAGGTCACATTCCGGGTGCGGTTAACTATCCGTGGCAAGGGGTGACGGATGAAACAGGAAAAGTGCGATCGGCCTCGGAACAAAAACACCGGTGGACGGAATTAGAAAAAGCGGAAGAAATCATCGTTTATTGCGGTTCCGGGGTGACAGCTTGCGTTAATTTACTGTCTTTAGAAATCGCCGGAATTCCCGATGCTAAACTTTATGTCGGTAGCTGGAGTGACTGGTGTTCTTATCAGTTGTAGCCTGCAGGAGCGAGATGATTGTTGAGTGTTGACTGTTGACTGTTGACTGTTGACTGTTCACGGCGTCAACCGTCAACCGTCAACCGTCAACATCATGCCGGTGTAACCGGAAATGATATCAAAGCGAAATTCCTCGCTATGAGGACTAATGAGTTCTTCAGTCCTCTTTGAGAGGACTTTAGCTATGAGACAGGGAATTCATTCCCTGGCGGACTGTTGGGTGAGCGGGAGGACTGGCGGACTAAAAGCTTAAGTTGACACTAATAGGTAGCGGGTAATCACTTCCACTGACATCTTGCACCCTTGTCAAGAACAGGCTTTCCGGCCTGTTCCACAAGAAAATCTACTCTTTGTGGAACAGGCCGGAAAGCCTGTTCAGAAGGCGAATTAAACAATACCCTAAAAATCAAAATAAATATAAGGCAAACCGCCTTCGGGAGCCAACAGCCAAACCGCATACAAACAAAGCGGCACTAACACCAATTTCATCGGCCAATTTAACTCCAATTTCAAACCCCGACTCAACGCATAATTCCCCAGCATCGCCACAGCCAAAGCAGCCAACATCCAAGCTAAACTCACTCTATCTAAACCCAAAGCTTCTACATAAACTTTCTCAGCAAACTGCACATCAGCAGTGTGTCCCCACAAATGCGAAATCGCCCATCCAGAATCCTTTAAATCGGGAAGTCGGAAAAATATCCAACTACCAAAAACCATCGCCTGAGTCCACAGCCAACCGATCGCAATACCGATCGGATTTTCCCACAAAAACTCAATCCGCAACCGCTTAAACAGCACATCAGTCAGCCTGTGAACCGCCAAAGCTAAACCGTGTAAACCCCCCCACACAATAAATCCCCAAGCTGCCCCGTGCCAAATTCCCGCAATTAACATCACGATCGACAAATTCAGACAAGTGCGCCACAAACCGACTCGCGAACCGCCCAAAGGAAAATACAAATAATTGCGTAGCCAATCGCCTAAAGTCATGTGCCAGCGTCGCCAAAAATCAGCTATGCTGGCACTAAAATAAGGAAAATCAAAATTTGGTGGCAAGTACCAACCCAGCAGCAAAGCAGTACCGCGCGCCATGTCAACATAGCCACTAAAATCGAGATAAAGTTGCAGCCCGTAAGCCAAAATCGCCAGCCACAAATCCTCGCTACCCGCCCGCTGCAAGTTGGTAAAGCTTAAATCGACATAAATTCCCAAGTTATCTGCGAAAAGACCTTTTTTTACTGCACCAAAGGCGATCGTCCAAAGTCCCTCAGAAATGCGATCGGGCGTCGGAAATTGCTGGGTTTTCAGTTGATAGATCAAGTTGTGATACCGAGTAATCGGGCCGGAAATCAGTTTGGGAAAAAACAACTTGTAAGCAGCAAAGTGCAGCAGCGAAGTAGCAGCAGGCGCGCCTCGGTACACGTCAATCAAATAAGCAATGCACTCAAAGCAAAAGAAACTCAATCCCAGGGGTGCAATGACGTGACTTTTCACCCAGTCAGCCCCGTCGATAGCTACAGGCCAATTTAACAAAGTGCCGATCGAACTCAATAAAAAAGGCACATACTTAAAGCCCAGAAGCAGCAACACATTCAGACAAATGCCTATCCACAGCAGCAACAAACGGCGGCGGTTCCAAGATTCATTAGCAATCCGCCAATCCAGAGGTTCCCCAATCGCCATCGCCAAGCAGTAATTAAACAAAGCACCGACTAACAGCAGAGGAATGTACCAAATTTGCAGCGAAGCATAAAAAATCAAACTACCCGCCAACATGATGAACAGCCGCCACCACCGCAGCGGAACCGACCAGTAAGCCGCGAACAAAACTAACAGAAACAGCGCATATTGAAGGGAGATGAAAGTCATACCATTTTAGATTTTAGATTTTAGATTTTAGAATTGGGAATGGCTTATTTGGTATGGGTTTGGATTACTGGCCTACTGTTGCATTATTTTTATTAATCGAGACTTTGCTAAGAACGAGATTTATCATGGATTTTAGCCGCTCGCCGACACGAAAACAGGCCCTCGGTAAGTCCCTACTATATAGTCGGCAACTGAGAACTGCTACATTTTACAGCACAAAGGTTAAATGCTGTTGCAAATTCAATAAATCTTGTCGTGTATAAATTAACTCTCTTACGAACCATATAAAATTCGGTGAAAAAAATATAATTAGGTTCGCAGCATCGGACTTCTGTTCTCAACAGCTACAATTCCTGATATCGTTTCCCTTCGCATCGCAATAATATTTTTCATCACGATAGCAGGTATTTGACAAGTAGTTCGATCGCATTTAAACCCTTCCAAAACCTCAAATTCGGTCAGATACGCTATGATAATGTCGATAAAAATTGCTTGCGGTTGCTCAAAGAGCAGCCGGGAGCATCTCATATTTGTAAAAATACTTCTTCTGGCTCCTTCCTTCTTCTGGCTCCTTCCTTCTTCTTCTTTCCTTCTGCCTCTTTCCTTCTGCCTCTTTCCTTCTGCCTCCTGCCTCCTGCCTCCTGCCTCAAAACTCCAATTTCTAGCGGAGGGCTGCAAAGGTGAGATGCTCCCGAGCAGCCGAACCCCAACCTTCAGCACCCAGGGCTGTTTCATTCTCTTGTAGGGGCTGCCCCCCGTGGCTGCCCCCATGTCCCAAACGCCTGTGAAGTCGTCTGTGGGGGGGTAGGCACGGGGGGGTAGGCACGGGGGGGTAGGCACGGGGGCACTACCCCTACAAAAGCCTGATTTTCGTGATAATGAAACCGCCCTGCTTCAGCGCCGTCGGCGACCTATATCGCAGTACAATGAATTTCTGCCAGCAAGTTTTTCAGCAAATACCGAAAAACTATCTTCATCCTCCCCAATCAAAACTTTGGCTGCTGAATCCCCCGCTGGCGATGATTCGGAACCCCGCAAGCTACGAGAATTCGCGCTTGTCAGCGGTATTTCATCTGCCTTAGCAGCGGACATTTCCAAAGGGTTTTCTTCCTCTCCAGGATACAGAATTGGCAGTGTGACAAAAAAAGTCGAACCCACTCCAGGCGAACTTTGGATTTCAATACTTCCCCCTAGAAATTCCGCCAGTTTTTTGCACAGAGACAATCCCAATCCCGTGCCTTTTACGCCCTTCTGCAAGGGATTTTCTATTTGGACAAATTCTTCAAAAATCCGCCTTTGGTCGGCTGGGGGAATACCCATGCCCGTATCTGCTACTGAAAAAGTAACTGTCCCCTCCTCTCCTATTTCCGCAGCAACTCGAACTTCACCTGCTTCGGTAAATTTGAGGGCATTAGAAATCAGATTTCGCAAAATCTGAGAAACTTTTCCCTCGTCGGTTGTGAGGATTGGAAGTTCGAGAGTATCTTCAAAAATTAGAGAAACGGCAGAGTTTTGGGGAAGCAGGGGGCGCATCATTCCTCGCAGGGCGCTGAACAAATCTTCGACTTCAAAATCAGCCAAGCGAACAGTTAGTTTTCCGGCTTCCACTTTGGCTAAATCTAACGAGTCGTTGACAAGTTCTGCGAGAGACTCGGCGGATTTGTAAATGTAATTTACTTGCTTGTCCTGTTCGGCTGAAAGTTCTCCGTCGAGGCGATTTAACAATATTTCCGAAAGGCTCATAATTGCCGTTAGCGGAGTGCGAAACTCGTGGCTCATATTGGAGAGAAAGCTGGTTTTGAGTTCGCTGGCGCGCCGGAGAGATTCGGCCTTATCGTTCAATTCAGCGTAAAGTGCCAGGACTCCGCGATTGGTATCTTCTAGCTGTTGATTTAATTGTACGAGTTCTTCTTGACGCTGGCGGAGTTCGTCTAAAGTGCGTAGTAATTCTTGATTTTGCTGCTGAATTTCGGCATAGGGATCTTCGGGAATTTGGCGCGCTAGTTTGTCAACTAATTGATTTAGTTCGATCGCACTCAGCGCAGGCATATGTTTGGAAAACTGCTTAATTAATTGTACAGCCGTTCCGCGATCGGGCCGAGAGTCGATTTTCACTTCGTCCATCAACCGTTTCGCTGCTGCTAAACCGAGTCCCGCGCCGGTTTGCGATCGAAAATTCGGGCTTAACACAGCCGGTAAATCAGCAATTCCCGGCCCGGTGTCGGAAATCCGAGTCCGAAAAATTTGGGGCGATTCTCCCTCTACAATGAATTCTACTTTGCCGCCGCCTGCATATTTGAAAGCATTGCGGGCAATTTCGGAAACTGCTGTGGCGATGCGGGTTTGTACTTGGGAATCGAATCCCAGCCATGCGGCAATTTGGCGAGCTCTTTGGCGTACTTGTACGATGTCTTGTTCAAAACGGACTTCCGTCGTCAGGATTGGGTAACTCACGCTGCTTCTCTTACCTTGGCTACTATAACTGTCATGTCATCGCGAGTGCGTTTGAAGTCCCGGTAGAGCACGGCTGCGATTAAAGCAGGATGTCTGGAGGATAAACCCGGGTAGCGGTTTAAATTCCACTGCGCCGCCAAACCGTCGGAGTGCATGATGAGTAGGGACTGCTGCGACCAAGGATAAACAAATTCTGCTACTTTTCGCATCATATGTCCAACTGTGCCGTTGTAGGAAACCATGCTGCGGCTTTGGTTATCTGTGACAACTACACCGCTGATGTTGCCAATTCCGGCAAAACAAACTGTTTGTTGGGTACGATCGATTTGGGCGATCGCCGCAGCCGCTCCTCTGGTATTTTTTAAAGCAGCGTGCGCCTTCTCTAAAATTGCTTTCGGCCCGAGTTTGGCGTTTTCCTCAAATACACGCACTGCTTCGCCAGACGCTTCCTCCGCCAAATCCCCGTAGCCGAGCCCGTCTGCAACTAAGATCAGGTTTTTGTCAAGGTGATTTTCCGTCGCCCACGAATCCCCGCAAATTTGCTCTCCTGCTTTCGGTAAGTGGACGACCCCAAATTCCAAGTAATTGCTGTTTGGGGATGCTTCCCGGCTATTTTGGGTCGGTTCCAGCCGCGCTAATAAGGCTGTCCCCAGTTTTGGTACAGAATGAATATCAAAAAAAGTAGAGAGGCGTTGAATTGCCCCCAGTCCAGTTCCAGGGCTTCCCGCTGTAGAAAAACCGTCCCGCAGACACAGCGCGACATTTGCCATTCCTTCGCCGCGGTCTAGCGCTACTATTTCAATGCTATATCCTGTCGCTGTTTTTAATGTTCGCAGCAAAAGTTCTCCTTCGCGGGCGTGCTTGACCAGGTTTTTTGCGGCTTCCGTGGTAACAATTGCCACTTTACCGCGATCGGTCTCGTTAAATCCGACTTCCGTCGCGAGGGCGACTGCAATTCGGCGCGCTTCTCCCACTTGACTTTCTTCTGTTACGGGCAGGGCTACGGCATCTATCATTTTTTATCAGTTCTCATAATGAAATCCTCCATAGGCCAACCCTCTCCGGGTATGGTGTGGGATGCCAAGAATCACTTCTTGGCTGTGCTGGTTGCTATTTATACCAATTAAAAAAATAATACAACTATACGCAAGCTCCAAACCCCGATCGTCCTCCGTCCTTCCCAATGCTTTAATCTAAAATCTCAACTCTCAAATCGTATTACTTACTCACCGCCAGCGGACGATCGCAATTTTAGTCCCCTTACCGACTTTGGAAACAATCTCAAATTCGTGCATCAACCGCTTGGAACCACTGAGCCCCAAACCCAAACCGTGATTAGAAGTATAACCGTCAGTCATTGCCAATTCGATGTCTGGAATTCCCGGGCCCTTGTCTTCAAAAATCAGCCTCAGCCCTTTGCGAGTGCCTAATTGCAGCGTTTCGAGAGTTACAGTTCCCCCTTTGCCGTACTCTACAGTATTGCGGGCGAGTTCGCTGGCTGCGGTAACGATTTTCGTTTGGTCTAGTAAACCGAATCCCATTGCTACAGCCCAAGTTCGCACTTGCTGTCGGACGTGGACTATATCGGATGACGATCGGATTTCTAGTGTCTCACGTTTTGACATGGCGGCTACTGTACCAAAATAGAACTTCTCCCCAAAATATAGGACTTACACTCATCAACTTAGTTTCTCCTAATAGGACTTACGCACTTACTACGATTTTCTCTCAAAAGAGAACATAGTGCAGGAATCTCAAACCCTTGATTTAACCCCCTTGAGTGCGTAAGCCCTGTCCTAAGAAATCTTCGGTTTGTCAACAAGGTATCTACAAACAAACTAGGTTTCTTGACTGCCTGTGCCTCAGTCTGGGGACAATTAATCTTCCTTGTCAACAGAAAACCCCAAGGATTTTCTTAACAAAATCATGCCCTTTTCAACGCTTAAAGCTGTGCGAACTCCTGTCAGGGAAAGCCCCAACTCAACGAGCGTAATAGCAACCGCTGGCTGCATCCCGACCACAACTGTTTCCGCATCTAAAATTCGTGACATACTAGCGATATTGTTGATAATGCGACCGATAAAAGAATCCACAATTTCTAGGGAAGAAATTTCTATCAACACACCTTTGACGCCTGTTTTGACAATGCGGTTTGTCAGGTCATCTTGCAGCGTCATTGCTAAGCGATCGTGCATATCTACTTGAATTGTTACTAGCAAAAATTCTCCCATTTGAAGGATCGGTATTCGTTCCACAAATTCACCTATGTGTTAAGCTTTACTAAAATTTTCATCTCAGACTGCAATATGTTTATTTTTCCTCTTTAATATTTTTTATAGTTAAACCTTGGCGTTGCAACGCAACTTTAAAAGCATCTGCTAAAGTAGCTTTTGTGAGAATATCCTGCAAGTCAACTCCCAAGTGAACTATGGTTTGAGCTATTTGCGGGCGAATGCCACTGATGATGCACTCAGTACCCATTAAACGGGCGGCTGCTACAGTTTTTAATAAATGTTGAGCAACTAAAGTGTCAACAGTCGGCACGCCTGTAATGTCTAAAATCGCAAATTCTGAGCCGCTTTCCATGATTTCCTGCAACAGAGTTTCCATGACTATTTGAGTGCGGGCACTGTCGAGAGTCCCGATCATTGGTAAAGCGAGAATGCCTTGCCAAAGTTTGACTACGGGTGTTGACAATTCGAGCATTTCTTGCTGTTGGCGTTCGATGACTTCTTCGCGAGCTTTCAGAAAAATTTCTGTCACCCAAAGGCCAAGCTGGTCTAATAAACTGGTGGAAAGCCAAAGTTGTTCGACAAGTGCGTCGCGGTTTTCTGTCAGTTCATGACAAAGCCGATCGAACAATGGCTTTTTGAAGCATAAAATGAAACTCGCTATCTCTGAGGGAGTAAAGCCTCTCTGAACGCGCGATCGCGAAACTTCTGCTAGTAACACCCGCATATTTTCCCATTCGGGTGTCTGGATGTCGCTAAAGTTACCGTGTCCGACTGCAATGTGGAGCAATTGCAGGAACTCTTGACACTCGGAGCGCAATTCTTTGGCTCTCATCAAGTCGTCCCGCCGCAGCCCGGTATTTTGCAGTTCTTTGAGCCAGTCTGCTAGTAACTCTGCTTTGTGTCTTTGTAGGATTTCCGCGATCGTGTTATTGCTTGTGAGTTCCATTAAAATTATCTCCTGCTTAGCAATTGGGATGAAGTTGTACGAGCTATCGCACCAAGCGTGTTTTTTGATGGGGCAACTTCTGAGTTTAGCTCACTGTTTGCTGTTTGCGATCGAGGGTTAAGTACCTAACTGCAAAATGCGTTTGACGATCGCACTGGTAGAACTCGGAACTTCTATTTCGATTAAGGAAATCTTGCCACCTCCGGCGATAACGGCCGGTGCTTCCGGCAGAGTTTCGACTTGATAGTCGCCTCCTTTAACGTATATATCAGGCTTCAGGATATTTATCAGTTTAGTTGCTGTAATTTCGGAAAAAATTACTACAGCGTCTACTGGTTTGAGGGCTGCTAACACTTCGGCTCGCTGATTTTCCGGTACGATCGGGCGGGGTGGCAATCCCGGCTGCTGCGGTTTGATAGCTTGCACGCTGGCGTCGCTATTCAATCCCACCACGAGCGATCGCCCCAAATTTTTTGCCGCCTGCAAATAGCGGACGTGACCGCAGTGCAGGATATCGAAGCACCCGTTAGTAAACACGATCGGACGCCACTTGTCCGGATCGGATGCGATCGATCTTTCAAGTTCTCTCAACGTATAAACATCAGAAATCATTGCAGTCATTACCACCCAATTTGAACAGCGCTCAAATTTATCCTACCAAAAAATGTGAGAGTTTGCACTTGCGTTATTAAAAAATAAATCAGTCAATCTGCCACTGATTAATACTTGCTTATGAGTAACTATTAATTAGTGTTTGGTAACTTACAAGCCAGAATATCTCAGTAAAAATTACCGAATGTTAAGCTGATTTATAAAACATAATCCCCCGTAAAAAATAGCTACTCGTCTATCTGTGACTGCCATATCCTGCTGTTGGTAATTCGAGGTTAAAAAGGTTGGTAAACAATTATTTATTCCCGCCCTCTCTTATATCAATTACTATAAGACAAGGGATGAGAGTTCCACCGCATCGGGCAGGCGATCGGGGAGTGAGAGCCCTAGGGGTGAGACCCAACAAAACGCGCTCCTCCTGTGTCTCTTATTTCTGACACCGCCGCGCGAGCGAAAGCTAGTTAAAAGCACCGAACCCAAGCGTGCAGAGCTCATCTTTACGCTGGATTCGTCAGACTAGAGAAGAAGCCAGCAGTTGCTTGCTGCAGTTTCTGGGCGCTATCTTGACCAAGCTTTACAGCCAACCCAGAAGCGCACAGCCTCCTGTGTCCAACTCTATATAGCTGTGCAGAAACTCGACCTTTTGGGTCGCAACCGCAGCCTGTGAAAACCCAGAGGAAAGTCGAGTTCGGTACCCGAAGCAGCTATTTTGGTGGAAAATAGCTAAACTCGTTCAACAAAATCCACTCAACTACCCCCTTGAATCTAACGGTGTAGAATTATCTAACACGAATTATGAAAGCAAGTAATAGCCGTCAATTTTCTTCAGTAGCTGCTCGAACTCTCAAAGTAGTCGGGATTATCTTGATTCTCTCTGCTTTGCTTGACTGCATTGTTCTGTCGCTGCCGGGAGAAACTTCAGACCTTCTCAATCGAGGCTGGCAGTTGACTGCTGCAACTCAGATAGTTGACAAGGGCATTATTCCTTTGATCGGTATCGCCCTCCTGATGACTGGCTTTTGGGTTGACAGCAGCAGTGGAGTCTCTATTGAGCGACGCAACGTTTGGCTGGACTTGCGATTCTGGGCGCTGTTGATTTCCAGCTTGTTAGGTCTAGTTTACCTATCTCTGGTTCCCGTTCACCTCAACAATACTCGTTTGGAACTCAAGGATGCTCTGGCTCAAGTCGATCAAGAAGCGGGACAAGCGGAAGGTCAGCTTGAGGCACAACTTAAAAGCCCTCAATTTAAAGCTCAGGTAGAACAGCTCAAAAGCGAGCGTCGCAGCCAGATAGGGGCGCTGCTGCAAGACGACGGGAAGCTGCAACAAGCACTCAAGAGTCCAGAGGTTCCCAAGGAATTGAAAGCTGTGCTTGAGGAGTCGAAAAATGACCCGAAAGCCCTCGACAAGTTCCTGGAACAGCAAGCTCAATCACTTCCCACTCAAGCTCGCAACGAGATTCGCACCCGCAAGCAACAAAAAGAGAAAGAGTTAAGAACTCGATCGAGAAATTCGAGTTTGCAGACGGGAATCAACAGTTTGTTGTTAGCGATAGGCTACATTACTGTTGGTTGGACGGGATTGAGAAGTATGGGAATTCTGCGGTTCGGCCGCCGCAAAAATTGACCAGCGCTGGCAGGGATCGCGCGGGTCGAGACATCCCTGAGAAATAGTTTGTTTACCCAATAGTTTGCCCTTACTCAAAGCTGGGAATGTTCTCAATTTATATTCTGACTTACAACGAAGAGATTGATATCGCCGCTTGCATTGAATCTGCACTGCTTTGTGACGATATCATTGTAGTTGATTCTTTCAGCACCGATCGCACCCTTGAGATTGTTCAGAACTATGCCGTGCAAACAGTGCAGCACCGCTTTGAAACTCACGGACGCCAGCGGACTTGGATGCTCCAAGAAGTCCCGTGCAAGTACGAATGGGTTTACATCCTCGAAGCTGACGAGCGGATGACGCCTGCACTGTTTGCTGAATGCTTAAAGGCGATCGAAAGTCAAGAATATATCGGCTATTACGTAGCTGAAAAAGTAATATTTATGGAGCGCTGGATTCGCCGCAGCACTCAATATCCCCGTTATCAAATGCGTCTCTTTCGCAAAGACCGAGTGTGGTTTACTGACTACGGTCACACTGAACGGGAAGTCTGCAACGGGCCTACTCACTTTTTGAAGGAAACTTACCCTCACTATACTTGCAGCAAAGGTCTTTCCCGCTGGATTGAAAAGCACAACCGCTACTCGAATGACGAGGCGGCTGAAACTCTCCGTCAATTAGAAGCCGGTCAAGTAAATTGGTGGGATTTATTGTTTGGCGCATCGGAGGTGGAAAGGCGTCGCGCTTTGAAAGATTTTTCTTTGCGCTTGCCTTTGCGGCCTGTGGTGCGCTTTTTCTATATGTATATTTTACTGGGCGGATTTCTTGACGGCCAAGCAGGATTGGCTTGGTGCACGCTGCAAGCTTTTTATGAATATCTAATTTTGCTGAAAGTTTGGGAAATGAAGCATCTACCACTGCCAACTTTAGAGGTAGCGGCAGAACAATCTATTTCGGAAGTAGTAACAGTTGAGCCGTCAAAAGTTTCTTATAATCTTGGCGCTTCCGATACTCGAACTTAAAAATTGGTAAGAGGTACGCTGGCCTAGCGGTAGTATTTGGAACTTATACCCTCGCGGTTCCCCCGCCGATCGAACTCGATGGGTAGCCTAAGTATTTAGAAGTGGTATTATATCCTTTCGGTGTGCACCGAAATTATTCATCTCTCTCTTCTCTTCCTCTGTGAACTCTGCGTACTCTGCGGTTAAGGAATGAGAATTAAATAAAATCCACTTTTCCTGTTTGTTGTGGGATGGGCGTCCCGCCCGTCCTTTCTGGGCGGGCGGGACGCCCATCCCACAAGAAAAAAGGGAAATTATTTAATTGACGATCCTAAATCATTCCGATGCAACCGGAATTAATATTAAATTCCTTAAATCCGAAGAAAGCGAATCCGTTGCAGAACTTCATTCTTTGGCCACAACAACAAAACAGAAAAAACCCGGTTTGTCCAAGAAACCGGGTTTTTGAATGCCCTCAAAGTTTTAGGTTTAATAAAGCTTTGATTCTTAACTCAAAACTCTCACGACTCACAACTTAAAACTCTTGAGATTTGGCTGTTGTTTTTGCCCGATCGAGCTTTAAGATCAACACCCCCAAAGGTGGCAAACACAAGTCGATCGAATAAGCACTGTTGTGGAACCACCACTCCTCAGTCCACTTGCCCCCCAAATTCCCCATATTGCTACCGCCGTATTCCCGCGCGTCGCTGTTAAACAACTCCGTATAGAAACCAGGTTCCGGCACTCCTACGCGATAGTGAGAGTGCGGCTGCGGCGTAAAATTGCACACCGTCACCACAAACTCGTCGCCATCCTTCTCTCGGCGCACAAATGCCACGACGCTGTGTCGATTGTCGCTGCAATCAATCCACTCAAACCCATCCTCAGCAAAATCTTGACTGTAAAGTGCCGTTTCGCTGCGGTACAAATGGTTCAAATCTTTAAAAAACAGCTTCAACTTTTGGTGAGGCTCGAATTGCAGCAACTGCCACTGCAAATCCCCCCAAACGTTCCACTCGTGCCACTGGCCGAACTCCATCCCCATAAAGATCGTTTTCTTGCCGGGATGAGCAAACATAAAAGTAAACAAACACCGCACGTTTGCAAACTTTTGCCATTCGTCCCCTGGCATTTTCCCGATGATGTGGGCTTTGCCGTGCACTACTTCATCGTGGGACAAAGCCAGCATGAAATTCTCGCTGTGGTTGTACCACATACTGAAAGTTATGTTGTTCTGGTGGAACTGGCGGAACCACGGGTCCATGTGGTAATAGTCGAGCATATCGTGCATCCAACCCATGTTCCACTTCAGGTTGAAACCCAAACCGCCTACATAGGTCGGCCAAGATACCATCGGCCAAGAGGTAGATTCTTCGGCGATCGACAACGCCCCTGGGAAATAGCTAAAAATGACGTGATTCGCCTGACGCAGAAAATCTGCCGCCTCGATATTTTCCCGGCCCCCGTACTGGTTGGTCAGCCATTCTCCCGGTTCGCGGCAGTAATCCAAATAAAGCATGGAGGCTACGGCATCTACGCGAATCCCGTCGATGTGGTACTTGTCAAACCAGAACAGAGCGTTTGATACTAGGAAATTCCGCACTTCGTTGCGGCCGTAGTTAAATACTAGGGTTCCCCACTCTTTGTGCTCGCCCTTGCGGGAGTCGGCGTGTTCGTACAAGTGAGTTCCGTCAAAGAAAGCCAAGCCGTGGCCGTCTTTGGGGAAATGTCCCGGTACCCAGTCCACCAGTACGCCAATGCCGTTGGCGTGGCACTGGTCAACAAAATACATGAAATCTTCAGGTGTGCCGTAGCGGGAGGTTGGGGCGAAATAACCGGTGACTTGATAGCCCCAAGAACCGTCGAAAGGATGTTCGGCGATGGGCAGCATTTCGATGTGGGTGAATCCCAAATCTTTGACGTAGGGTATCAGCCGATCGGCTAATTCCCGGTAAGTCAGAAAGCGCGCCCCAGGATTGAGTTCCGAAACCTGCACGGCGGGTTGTATTTCCCCATTTGGTAGCACGGCGGGTTCGTCAGTAGCGGCGTGCAGCCAAGAACCGATGTGGCATTCGTAAACCGAAACCGGCTGCGTCAGTGGGTCTGTGTGCCGCCGCTTTTCGATCCAAGCGCTGTCATTCCAAGTGTAGGTGCTTAAGTCGGTGACAATTGATGCTGTTTTCGGCCGCACTTCTTGCTGGAAACCGTAAGGATCGGACTTTTCGTAGGGATGTCCGTCTTGGTTTTTCACTTCGTATTTGTAGGAAGTTCCCACGGATAGTCCCGGAATAAATAATTCCCAGATGCCGTTTTGCGATTTCCGCATTTGATGTTTGCGGCCGTCCCAATAGTTGAAATCTCCTAAAACAGAGACATTGCGGGCATTCGGGGCCCAAACGGCAAAATATACTCCTGTGATGCCGCCTACTTCGGTGAGGTGCGCCCCGAGTTTTTCGTAAATGCGGTGGTGATTGCCTTCTGAGAATAGGTGCTGGTCGAATTCTGTGAGTTTGGGCGATCGGAAGGCGTAGGGATCGTAGATGAAGCGCTCGTGTTCCCCTTCTTTGACCCGCAATTGATAGTTTGCTAGTTCTGGGGTGTCGATCGTACATTCAAAAAAGTGAGGGTGATGCTCTGATTTCATCGAGTATTCGGCCCTGGCTTCCGGCAAAACTACCGATACCGCATCCGCATTCGGCAGATAAGCTCGGACGACCCAGACTTTTTTGCCATTTTCTTCGATCGCATGAGGGCCTAGCACTTCAAATGGATCGTGGTGCTGATTCCAAACAATGCGGTCAATCTGTTCAAAGGGGACGGTCGCGGGCATAAAACTACTTACCTCAATCTTTTAACTAAATGGCTTTCAAAACCTAGAGCGGCGCTGCACTTTACATTTCGATACATTTTTGATTGCTGATCCTACCACTGATTAGCACGATCTTGACTGCTGCAGATCCAGCCCGCGTCCTTGCACACACAGCAGGCTGTTGCCTTGCCGACGGCCGAGCTGGGGTTTTACTGCTAACATCTAAGGATCGTCAATTAAATAATTTCCCTTTTTTCTTGTGGGATGGGCGTCCCGCCCGCCCAGAAAGGACGGGCGGGACGCCCATCCCACAACAAACAGGAAAAGTGGATTTTATTTAATTCTCATTCCTAAGTATAGAAATAGTAAGGAACCCCACGCCTAAAGGCGGAGGCTTTTAAGACTGTCCGGCTCTTTGAGCGGGATTGAATCGAGAGCTTACCTTACCAGCCTAAGTCTTTACTGACTACGTTTTTTGAGTCACGACACTCCTTGAATGCGAAGCTAGTTTTCCGCTCTGTCGCTAGTGGTTAAACATCTGTACAAGGGTTAAGGACGTGCTGCTAGCCGGCGCAAGCTCTTAAAACATTGGCGAAGCTAACATTACCCCGCAAGGGAGTTTGAGGCAACCATACCTCACGCTTTGAGGCAACCATACCTCTCCAACCCCGAAAGGGGATTTTAATGCGACTGAAGTCGCTGCCGCTGTCCTCCCCATGCCTAAAGTCAGGGGCTTCTCGCTCGTTTTTCGGTGAACGAACCTGACGGTAAACTGACTACAGTTAGACCGCAGGCTTCTTTTTCCTTTTGTTCAAAGGCTTTTTTGAGTGACGGAGTTCCCCCGCCACTTTCGTAACTTAGACCAATTCTCTTTATAAGCTTAGCTGAGTTTTTATCTCGATCCAAAGATTCTCCGCATTGACAAGAATGCCAGCGCTCCGACAATTCTTTCGGTACTTTGTTGAGGCAATTCCAGCAATGTTGAGAAGTTCCTCTTGGAGAGACAAACAAAATGCTTTTACCCAATTTCCCGGCGACATATTTTAGGACGCTGGCGAATTGCCCATGAGCAGCATCAAGCATGGATTTATTCAAGCCACTTTTTGCGGACTGGCCGTTCGGCAAATAAACCAAATTACCATCTTTAATGTCAGTCTTGGGCTTGGCACGTCTAGTTAGATTCTTAACACTCAAGTCTTCAACAACTAAAACATCACATTTACCGAAGAACTCATGTGCAGTTTTGAATTGAAAATCTAATCTAGCTCTAGCTACAAACTGATGGAGTTTGGAAACCTTGTCCTTGATAATCTTCCAAGGCTTAGAACCCTTGACTCTATTAGCTAACTTCGCTTGAAGTTTTGCCAATTTCTGGATCGACTTCCTCAAAAACCTAGGATTCTCAACTCTCTCGCCATTGGAAAGATAGAGGTAATTAGTGATTCCCAGATCGATGCCAACAGTATTTTCGACCGTCGGTTGAATTTCTGCAACCGTTACGGGAACTGTTTTATCTTCTAGCGTCAGGGAGATATACCACCCATCAGCTTCTCTGATAACTGTTCCCGTCTTAACTGTGAACCTTGTTGGTATTGGACGGTGGAAAACCATAGGTACTTGACCTATTTTTGCCAGATCAATACAAATCCTATTTTGCTCGTCCTTGACAATATCAAGATTGTCTAGTTGAGGATAAGTGAAAGATTTGTAGTAATGAAGCCCTTTGAATCTGGGCTTACCTCTACGATTACCATTTTTGTCGGGCGTGGTGAAATTTGAAAAGGAAGTTTCCACTTTGTTGACGACATCTTGCAAAAGCTGAGAGTCCAACACTTTATAATCAGGAAATAGCTTTTTTGTGTTTTTCCGGTCAGCCAGTTGTATGGTTTGCCACTGTACATATCCGCCTTCAATGTTCGATAAAACATCACCTTTCCTGGTCAAAGGATTGCCCGACTCATCCTTTTTTCTACCATCCCTAGTTTGCACTCTCGTCAAAGGAATATTTTGATAAATCTCCTCCACAGGGACTATCGAAACAATCAAGGGGCAGGCGTTGATAGGTGTTCTCGTGGCTGACCACCACCTAAATCTATCGCCAAGTCGGTAGTTGTACTGCCGACGACAGAGCTCTAGGTGAGCCACCATCGTTGTTAGTTGGGCTTTTGTGGGTTTGAGGCGGTATTTGTAAGTGAGTTGCATTTTTTAACTTTCTTTTTTCGACCTTTGCATAGTATAGTTTGTGTATGTCCAAAATGCCACACCAAAGATTACCCTTTCAACACTTAGGAAGTACATCGAAAATCAAGATACTTCCCAAGATTAATTCATAGTGGCTAAGTCTAATTGTCGGTTTCCGTCCCTCCACCCGACGCTTCTTTCCATCACGCGGGCGTAATTTATTCGGGGTACTTCGCGCAGCGCTCAGATGTGTCCCCTCTAAATATACCGAGGGACTTCCCGGCTGGTAGTTAAAACAAATTGAAAAATTTATATTTTTTCCCAAATATCCTTGACTTATTTTTTTATATGTGATAAGGGATATTTTTAAACTCTTGTCGATTTGCCACTCCCGGAGAGTCAACCCTGTAAGTGTTGGGGAGCAGTTAATAGTTTACCTGGAATTTTCAGGCAGGGACGATCGCCCGATCGGTAGACTTTCACATCTCGGAGGCGGGGTTTGCCCACAAAGTCCGTGAATTTGGGCAATACGCTCAAACAGCGAAGGATGCTTA
Organism: Microcoleus sp. T3_B1; assembly: GCF_036700445.1. Taxonomy (NCBI): domain Bacteria; kingdom Bacillati; phylum Cyanobacteriota; class Cyanophyceae; order Oscillatoriales; family Microcoleaceae; genus Microcoleus; species Microcoleus sp. T3_B1. The sequence goes on along the minus strand of NZ_JAUBOX010000083.1, from coordinate 8,994 downwards.
ACTCGGTATTGAGGAATCTAAAGCTAAAGGACTCAGCATGGCGACAGCAGCAAGCAATATCTGCCATGCTCAAGGCATCGCCTACGAAACTAGCACCATCCTACCAGCGAGTAACCCATAAATGGAGTAAGTCGGAGCGAAACACGACATTCCCAATAAAGTTCACTTTTGCAACTCCTCTGTAGTCGCGTCCTTTAGTTTGTGGGAGCTAGTCCCAACCAAGTGGAGCGTAGTAAGGTAGGAATTTTTAGGCAGTTTACCCTGGCCTAATACAATCAAAGTGGCAGTCGCTAACACCGTTCTAGTTTGATTGCACACCTCAAGTATTACTACTTAAGGCTTTTAAGATTGAGCTCCGCCTCTGGGATGTTGCGCTGGATTGCTTTTAACGCTACATTGCGGGCGGCATTTAATCCAGAATGAGTTTTGTAACCATTAACAGTTGCCACTAATGCCGCCCCAGATTGATAGTCCTCAAATTCAAGTGGGCTAGCAGGAAATTTAACTCCTCTCCAAAGTGGATCTCCCCACGGACTAAGACGGCTCGTGTTCATCGGACTAACACGAGTTGTCAATATGGCATAATCTTGATACGCAATCCGCTTGACTTGTTCAAAAACCTTTCCCTTGAGCCAGTAAGCGCGTTTTTGATTTGACCGCCTAGAAAATTTACCTTTTTTGGGGCGAAGATTACCCAGGTGTTCAAAACTAATTACATCCGCTTTCCAGTGCTTCGCGAATTCAACAAGCCTCCTTGAAACAACCCTAGAAAAGTCAATTTCTCTAGCCGTTATTGAGTCCCATTTTGATTTAGCAAAACCGCGACTCACTATTTTGGATTTTCTCATCTTGATTGCAATTCTTCCTAGATCCCGCTTCCTACGAGCTATATGACGCGACTGGTTGATAAAGTGTCTAGCGATCTCAGTCGTTTCGCCTCTGTCGTTGGTTTCTAGAACGGTTGCAATGATGATAAACTTGTCGATATCCATATCAACTCCGCAGGTTCTAAATGCGGATTTAGACATGAGTCCCTTGATACCTCCCGTTGCAGGAACATACTTTTCTAGTGGAAAAACGATCCACAAAGAACCGTTTTGTACCTGAATCCTGGGAGAACCTTTTACCCATTCCGCTGAGATATGAGGGCATTGGTATTGATGTTTAACCCACTTCCACGCATCTCCAGCTCGCATCTTCAAAACAATGGAAAAGCCATCATCCTCTTTCCACATCCCTGAATCGTACTGCGGGTTGAACCGGAACGCTCTAGGATGGATAGGAGGTTTATGATGCCTCATCCGCTTCGGCCGATTTAACCATTTTTGGTAGGTAGAATTCCAACTTTCGTAAGCGCCGATGGCTTGTCGAATTGCAGCTCTTTTCAATGGGGAAGGGAAACCATTGATAAACTGATGACCAGCAGTCAGTAGTTCGTAGTATCGCCAACCACCATTAGATTGAACGGGAATACTAACGCCTTGAGGATTTTCGGCAATTAACAGGAAATAAAAATGCACTATTTCGTTGTAAGCATCCTTGGTTTCCTGCATATCAAACTTTGAGCGAATCAATTTCGCTTTAACTGATTTTGTTGCGATTGAATATCCTTTTTGGCGTTTGAGCATTTTAGACTGATACTCCTATACACTCCGATTCGTCAATGGGTTCCGCAGATTTTTCGTTAGTCGTTATTTCTTCTTTACTGATCGGGTCTTTGTAACGCCTCAGAAAATAAAGGCGGCTACTAAAGCAGTGCATGACGCTCATAAAGTCCTGCATCAATTCAGCGTGAGGGGATAGGTCGGTTTTGCCTAAAACAGTTATTTTGCAGCCATTTTGAGAGCAGTACCATTCCACAAATTCAAATCCAAATCGGCACAGACGATCTTTGTGAGCGACAACAATTTCAGATATTTCTCCGTGTCCAACTCGCTCCATCAATTTAATGAATTTCTTGCGCTTAAAATTCATCCCAGAGCCGATCTCTCGAATTAAGTTGCCTTGCCGATTAGCTTTGAGGGCTGTAGCTTGAGACTCTAAATCGTTTTTCTGCCAATGAGTTGAGACGAGCGGCATAAATGATTACCAATCCGGTAGTTTCCTGCAAGCCTGATTTCCCGACAATACTGGACTCTAGGTAGCGGCGATGACCTCCTTTGGAGCGGATGTATTCGATTTTGCCGTCATCCGCCCAATCTGCTAATGTTTTAGGGTGGTAGCCGTATTTTTCCTGTGCTTGAGCTGGGGACAGATACATTACTAGAACACTCTAATATATAGAATCACTCCAGTATACTCCAATATTCCGTTTTCTAGTAATTAGACGGTGCAATAGGTTTAAAGCAGCACTCAGGCGCAACTGGAGCGAGTTTTGCCGACGCCTGGTTAATACCGCAGTGGCGCGAGGCCAATTGAATCACTAAACTGGCTCAAAACAGACGGGTCGATTTGCTTGCCCGCAGCGGCGCGAAACTCGCAGTAAACACATCGAGTAGCAATGTCGATGCTTTCATCGAGCCTGTATTCGATCATCGAAGCCTCAGCTTACTTTCCTCTCGTCTGCGGGCAACAGTGGCGGGGAAGGAAAACGAGACTCGATCGTGCAAAATTTTCGTCGCGTCTGCGCTCGCCTCCGGTTGACCAAGAATTTCAAAGGTGGTACCCGCCACGTGATTTATCCGTGGAATCAATCCAAAATCGAAAATCGAAAATCAGAAGAGCCCCCGCATTTATCCGTGGGGTCGCCTCTAAAATCTAAAATCTAAAATCTAAAATCGATTGACCTTCGAGTTGAGGCAGCAGCACGGGCACTGTCTTCAAACCTCTCGTCAGAGACTTGAGTTTCAAAACCGGCAGCCCGGGAGTCAAGTTTTCCACTTCAAAGGGGATGCCCTTGTAACCCAGCGCTAAGCGGACTTTGCTGCAGTAAGGGGATGTACGGAACAGTAGTAAAAGCATCAGACTACAACTAACACCCAACTTGAGACCTAGACCTCTGAGATGAAAAAATGCGAGGAGCGAACGATTTTTCACCTGGAGGCTAGGCTCGTTGGGCCAACACTCTCGGATCGCCCTAGTTAGGGAGACTTTTTAGGAGAAGGGGCAGGGGTAGTAGTTGCACCAGTCCCAGGAGTGGACTTTGGAGATGCAGAAGAAGCAGGGGGAGTAGTAGTAGTGCCAGTGCCACCAGTGCCGCCCGGAGAGGGGCTAGGGGAGCTGGGGGTGGTGGTATCTCCTCCGCAGGCGCCGAGGGCTACTGCCAAGCCCACGACCAAAGTCAAACGAATTAATCCCTTGTTCATAAAAACTCCTTAACATTGAAAACCCATCGCAAGGAAGGGAATAGTGTACTTGAGAAACAATGCTGGCACGAATAGCTCAACGATTCGCTCGTTGATTACAATACTGCATTTATTAATAAATTTCACATAGATTATCGCTAACCAGCAAAGATTTCTTTTTTTTGGCAAATCCTGAAGTCAAAGAGACCAGTGGTAGGATGGGTTGGTTGGCTTGTGAGGTATCCTTGGTAAGGATAACCGATCGAACCCAGATTGCCACAACTGGCGCTCGCCCTTGAAAAAAAACTCTTAAGCTCAATCAAGCTGAAGCTACCCCACTTTACGTATTGGTGAACTCTATGACCGCTGCTATCAGATCCCCCGATTCTCCCCGCTCCCGATCGACCCGCAAGCCCGCTGCTGGCCCAGCCAAAAGCAAAGTTACTTCTATTGCCAGAGCTAGGCGGGCGAAGACAGGGCCGGTATTGCCCAACTACTCGCCAGCCGAAGAACAGGCTATTGCTCGATCGTCCGCATCGGTGCTGAAAGTCCTGCCCAATCGCCAGCAGCAGCCAGTGTGGTTGCGATCGCTCCTGCAGGCACAGCGCGCCTCCTCAGTGGTAGCAGTTATGCTTTTGGGCGGTGCTCTGAGTCTCTACGGCTTGACAGTTTACGGCGAGCAGCGCTGGAGTCAGGAGTATCAAAAATTGGAAACTCTGCGTCTCCGGGAACAGCAATTGAGTGCTTCTAGCGAAGTCTTGAAACACCAACTTGCTAAAGAAGCCCAAAATCCCGAAACCGGTTTGGCTCGGCAGAATCCTGGGGACACGATTTTCTTGCAGCCGGCCCCTGAAACCCGATCGCCCGTTGCGGCACCAAATTCTGAGCCCGCTCTCAAGAAGGGAGGCGGTGTGGAAACACCGCTGGGCTATTAAACCTGTGTCAAAGCGGAGAGCGCCCTCCGGGCCTGAGTGTCCGAGGGCCTGAGAATTGGAGGATATAATTTCCTTTTTGGCTTTTTTGCAAGTCGCGATCGATTTTCTGCTTGCAACCGGAAGTTAAAAGTTAAAAATAATTAACACCACTTCAAAAAACAGAAGGCAACTGTAGGTGTGATCCAAACCCTGATACGGATTGCCAATTCCCAAGTCGTGAATTTTCTCTTTTAACATTTAAGTTATAAATTCTAAATTCTAAAACGCTCTAACTTGCTATTGAATTTTTAATGCCATGAGCTACGACCCCCGTTTTGACCGCTACAGATCGCCGAATTTCAAACGCACAAAACAGGCGGGCGATTCCCTACGGGATAGCTTCGCCGCGCGTACTGGGTGGGAAAAACCAGCCAAACCTAGAGCTTCGGGCAGTTTCGGCCGATCGCCACAACAGACGGCTGCATCTTGGGGGCGACCGGTGGAGCGTTTAAAGCGCAGCAAGTTCCGTTTGTGGGCCGTGTGGGCGGTGTTGATGCTGGGGGGGCTGGGGCTGGCTGTGAATTTGTTTTATTTGCAGGTGACGCGAGCTCCGGCGCTGCGTAAACAGGCTCTTCAGCAGCAAACTCTCAAAACGAAGCCGTTTGTGCCCAGACGCCCGATAGTTGACCGCGCAGGGAATGTTTTGGCGATCGACAGACAGGTGTACACGCTCTACGCTCACCCGAAGTTGTTTAACCACTCGAAGGCGGAAATTGCTGCTAAATTGGCTCCGATGTTGGCGATCGAACTGACTCCGGGCACTACGTCGGAAACTGAACTGATACGCAGGTTTAATCTTGCTGAAAGCGGTATTACAATTGCGGACTCTCTGCCTCAAGAGGTTGCCGATCGCGTCGCTGGGATGCAAATTAAAGAGAGTCTGGTGGATGGCTTGGAGTTGCTGCGTCAGCAGCAGCGTTTTTACCCGCAGCAGGAGTTGGCGGCGGATATCCTCGGTTATGTGGACGGGGAACGGAAGGGACAAGCCGGGGTGGAATACAGCCAGCAGAATTTGTTGGAACGATCGATGCCGTCGATTCAGTTTAGCAGGTCGAGCAATGGGAATTGGGTTCCCGATCGGCTGACGGCGGGATTTGTGCAGCTTGATGACTTGAAATTGCAATTGACGATCGACAGTCGCTTGCAGCGGGCTGCGCGAGTTGCTCTCAAGGAAAAAATGAAGCAACACAATGCGAAGCGGGGCACAGTGATTGTGATGGATGCCCGTAACGGGGAATTGCTGTCAGTGGTAGCGGAACCTTCTTATGACCCGAATCAATATTTTAATTTCGATTTGTCGCGCTATAAAAATTGGGCTGTCACTGATGTTTATGAGCCTGGTTCGACTTTTAAAGCGATTAATGTGGCGATCGCTCTGGAAGCGGGTGCGGTGAAACCTAATACTGTGTTTAACGATGAAGGTCGGATTTACATGAATCCCTGGACTATCCAAAATTCCGATTACAAAATCGTAGGCGCGCGCGGCCCTTCCACTGTTACTGAGATTTTGAAACATTCTAGCAATGTGGGGATGGTACACATCATGAGAACCATGAAACCTTCTCTTTACTATCAAGCTTTAGAAAAACTCGGACTCGGACAAACTGCGGGAACAGATTTGCCTTTTGAAGTAACCAGTCAGCTTAAAAATCGAGAGCAATTTATTAACTCTCCGGTGGAAGTTGCTACTACGGCTTTTGGGCAAGGTTTTTCGATAACTCCGATGCAGTTGGTGCAACTTAACGGCGCTTTGGCTAACGGCGGCAAGTTGGTGACTCCTCATGTTGTGCGGGGACTTTTTGATAGAGATGGTGAAGCTTATTGGAAGCTTCCCAGGCCGGTTCCGAAGCAGGTTTTTTCGCCGGAAACTACTAAGCAGGTGTTAGAAATGATGGAAACTGTGGTTGATGGTGGTACGGGGAAAGCTGCACAAATTCCTGGGTATCGGATTGCTGGAAAAACGGGTACGGCTCAAAAAGCTAATGCTGGTGGGGGTTATTCTGACAAGGCGATTATTACTAGCTTTGTGGGGATCATGCCTGTGGAGGCTCCTCGGTATGTGGTGCTGGCGGTGATTGATGAGCCTAAAGAGGGTTCTTCGGGGGGTACGGTGGCGGCGCCGATTGTGGAGTCGGTGATGGAGGCGTTGATTTCTATTGAGAAGATTGCGCCGAGTAAGAAGTAGTTGATTATATCTGATATCAAATCCGTTAGCATCGGAATAGTAAATCCGAGTTCACTGTTGACTGTTCACTGTTGACTGTTCACTGTTGACTGTTCACTGTTGACTGTTCACTGTCAACCGTCAACCGTCAACCATTGGTAACAAGTTAAGCTAAGAAAGGATTTGTCAATCAGCAATTATACTCAACATTTACTCGGATTTTGGGCATAAAACTGAGATTTGGGCGGTTTAGGAATCATGCCGAGGGTGATATTTATACCTACTTTCTCTCAAATCGTGAATTTTCCACTCCTAAAAAAGCAGTTTTTTGAGTAATATTACTGATTGACAAATGCAATTAAGTCTTAACTTGTCACCAATGACCGTCAACCGTCACCCGTCAACCGTCAACATCATAAGGAGTGTAACCGGAAATGATATGAGATGTTGCGTCAGGAATTGACGCTCGAATTTGACGCTCGAAAACACGGCTATTGAGGACACGGCAATGCCGTTTCCCTACCCCCAACATAATTCATCGCCCTGTCAGTAACAATATCTTTTGTTTTCGTTGGGTTTTAATTGTCTTTGGGAGGTGCGTTTATGTCCTAAAAGAGTGGAGATGATGATGCAGCGTTGGCTCTTTCTTAAGTTGGGATGATATAGTGTTAGGGTTCCTTTGGCTCTTATACTCGTTAGCGTGCAGTCGTGGTCGCTTCGAGATACGGGGCAACCTCGATGGTTGAACATGACTCGCCGGATTGTGCCGTTTGTTTTTTGCTCGTTGTTTTCATTTACTTGGAGCACTGTTGTTTCATTTGTATCTATTTGAATTTGCGGTTCTAGGTTTTTCCATTGACTGGCTGGTACTTGGCCTGGGGGAATGTCGGCTGGGTGAACGGCTATTTGTACATTTTCTCCTACTTGTTTGAAGCTGGCTTGCCATGAAATTTTGGATCGTTTGGCGTTGCTGTGTGCAAGTTCCATTGCCCAATAAGCTCGATCGAGCGATACCTTTAAACGGTGGTTGTTGATAAACATTAGCCAAGAGGGGGCGACGATCGCACTAAATATTCCTATGATTAAAATAATTATCAATAGCTCAATCATGGTAAAACCTGGGGCAGGTGTAGTGGCTCTGCCTTTTAGCATTTTATTTATTGACACGTAGATGCACTCCCTGATATTTAGCTGGCCCAAAAAACAGCTAGGAGGAGCTATTTTTTATTGGGTATATTTTAACTTTGGGTTTGGCTAGTGTGTAGATCGGTATTTACTGAAAATTTATGCGACTTTAAAAAAAACTGCGGGTAAGAAAACGGCAGTCAAGAAACGGTAGTGCGGTTTCCCTACAGCAATTTTGTCGATCGCCCGATCGCACCAGAGCGCGAAGCTATAGCAGGAGGCAGGAGGTAGAAGGCAGGAGGCAGGAGGCAGACGTAATCAGAGCAAGGGTTTCAGCAATCGATCTCCTCCGGCGCCGCCAAGGCGGTTGCTATATGTAGGGAGCATCTCAATGAAAGCAGCCAAGGTAGAAGTTGGAGTTTTTAGGCAGGAGGTAGAAGGCAGGAGGCAGAAGGAAAGCTCTCCTGAGTTTATGGCGTAAAATATAGCAATCAATACAGTGATAGTGATGAATTTTAATTTAGGGCTTGCTGAATAAGTTAAGAAAAATCGCGTAGGCGTAGCCAGCCGTAGGCATCGCACTTGATTGGCAATTCAAGCTCGGGGAGACATAACTTTTTGTTGACTATAACTTGCCCAGTTATAGCTTTTAATAATCATTAAACCATAAATAGGTGTGATTTTCGGTTTGTGACATAAAAACGCACAAAAAACCCGTCTTAACCAGGTAGAAAGGTTAATTACTAAAAAAGTTTGGGCAATGGCTGTTTCCGAAGTATTATCAAGTTTTGTCATCACCCGATTCAGGCTAAATCTTCTTTTTCGCAAGTCCCAAATTTGCCCTCAATCGCATTTCTAATTCTCTCATCTTCTGAGGCTTGTTTCTTTGTTTCCTTACTGACATTTGCTGGTGGCCTTCCTAAAGGGGGGCCACTAATTCTAATTCCTCTTTCTTTACACCAAGCTCGATTTTCTCGCGCTTCGATAAATGCGATCTGCGTGGACTGATTCTGGATAGTATCCTGTGTAAATTTTAAATGCTTCAAATGAGTGCTTTTAAGTCTCCTGATTCATTAAAGTTATCCCAACTTATCCGGTCTAAAAATACATATCCTTCAAAGCAACTCGCTGACAGTTTGGCTCCAAACTCTACAGGTTTCCCTGCTTTCCCTCTGACAATGGGACGGATGTGGGGTTGGCTTAAACTTACTATTCTGTCCGATATACTCGGTTTTTTATTTTCAAATAACCAAAGTTGTTGCCGATAGACTTCTGTGAGAACTAGCAAGGTTTTATATTGCTTCTTGGTCAGACTTTGTAGGGTGGCATCTGAGTCGATTAGCTGTTCAATATGAGCGAGGTTTCTTTTAATATATTGCAGTTGTTTTTTAAGGGCTTGGATTTTTTTGTTTCGTTTAGGTCGTCGTTGTTTGGCTACTGCTAAGTA
>NZ_JAUBOX010000188.1:0-2036 GCF_036700445.1 Microcoleus sp. T3_B1 | reverse complement strand
TTGTTCGCGGCTTTGGGTAAACGAGATTCGATCGCGATTTTTGGCACGGATTACGAGACTCCTGACGGTACTTGCATCCGGGATTACATTCACGTTAACGATTTGGCATCTGCTCACATTTTGGGATTAGAATATTTGTTAAATGGTGGCAAATCAGATTTCTTTAATTTGGGCAATGGCGGCGGGTTTTCGGTGAAAGAGGTGATAGAAGCGGCTCGCCAAGTGACGGGAAAAGAGATTAAGGCTGTTGAGCGTGAACGGCGTCCGGGAGATCCGCCTTCTTTGGTTGGCAGCAGCAAAAAGGCGATCGAAACCTTGGGTTGGTCTCCCGAATATCCCGACATTAAGAACATTATCTCCCATGCTTGGCAGTGGCATCAAAAGCGTCACAGTTAGCATAAACTCAAATAAAACAAGTGCAAAAATTGAGTCAAAAATAATGTTAAACAGTTACAAAGATTTTTGTTTTTGCACCTTAGCTTTTGGGAAAAAGTATCGCGAATTAGCCAAACAACTAGCAGCAGACTTAGAAACTCATTCTCTAGGGACGATGCTAGTTGTTTGTACTGACTACCCAAATGACTTTCAGAAGTTGACGAATGTTTTCGCCTTTAAAAAAAGTCGCGAAGGTGTAGATTATTGTTATAATGATAAACGATTTGCACTAAAAAAAGCCTTAGAATTATGCCGAGTGACAATCTTTGTGGATGCAGATACAAGAATCATAGGAAAAGTGCCGGAGAGAGAATGGATGTCAGGAATTACTTGTAAAGAGTTTATTCCCATTCTAGAACATCCACCAAATCAATCATTGCCGGGGAGAAAAGAGGCAATTCATAAATTAGCCAAAAAGCTAGAAATACCATTGAAGAATGTAAGTTTTGTTCCAGAAAACTTGTTCGTAATTGCGAGAGACAATGGGAAAGAAATTCAGTTTATTCAAGAATGGGGAAAGATTGGAAGATTTTTTGAAGTGCAAAAAGTCAAAACAAAAGACGGTAATCCCATTGGGTTAGCAACTGCTAAAGTTGGGTGGAATATTCGTAATGATGGGTGGCAGGAACTCGCTCAAATTATGGAGCATTCTTTGGCTCATTGGGACTGGGAAAAAAATCAAGTAAGAACCTTTTGGGATAAAGTTTGGGCTAAATTGCAGTTTGAGCATTGGCAATATCTCTATCGGTTATTAAAAACACAGTTAATTGCCTTATTAAATTTCGATTTTTACTATCGTTAGAAAAAAAAGATAGAGGATTTATCACCATTTTAATTGGATTGTATTCATTTCAAGACTGCATACATTTTCTAGCTTCAGTCAGGAAGTTTCACCGCGAACCAATTATTATTTTAATAGATAGATCCCCGCGATTTTTATATCCATTACTTTTGGTGTTCGGAAATGTGAGATTGCATGCCGCACCGTCTCACAAAAATCCTGTTTTAGCATCGCGACAAGCTAAGCTGGCTTTGTATCAACAATCTCCTTTTGAGAAAACTATTTATCTGGACTGCGATATTTGTTTGCTATCGCCAATATATGAAGTTTTTGACTATCTTGATGAAGTAGATTTGCTGATAACAGAAGATGTGCAGCCTGCCATTGCTAAAGCGGCAAATTTATTAAGAGTCAAGCAGGATATTCTGTCAACTTTGCAGTCTGTCGGGTTGCCGCTAAATGAAAATAGCATTCAAGACAATGGCGGATTTATCGCTTTTACGAAAAGCAGTAAAACTCAGGAATTGTTCACCAACTTTAAGAAATATTTCGAGATGGTAGTGGCGCATCAAAATGTGCTAATAGTGAAAGACTAGGGCGCTTTTGCAGCGGCTGTGGAATCGGTGAAACCGAAAATGACAACTTTGTCCCCGGTTTACAACTACTTGGATAAGTGGAAAGATGTTTATACGATCGACAAACCGATTAAAGTAATGCACTGCACTTATCCTTACCGCCCTCAGTACGCGAAGAACGTGACGCGATCGCTCTTTACTAGAATAGTCGATCGCACGGCTCAAATATTTTTACCAAATCAACT
>NZ_JAUBOX010000082.1:5961-35759 GCF_036700445.1 Microcoleus sp. T3_B1 | reverse complement strand
AGTTACGAAAGTGGCGGGGGAACTCCGTCACTCAAAAAAGCCTTTGAAAAAAAGGAAAAAGAAGCCTGCGGTCTAACTGTACTCAGTTGACCGTCAGGTTCGTTCACAAGATTCTTAATTTCAATTTCAACGGGGATCGGTTTCTTCCAGCACAACACCCCTCCCACTTTGATCTGCACTTTTTTAATTTCCCCTTACCTCCATAACACACTATGAGCGATCGAACCAACTTTTTCGATAAACTGTTAGCTGCTGTTGAAACCAATCAAAGTTTGCTGTATTTAGCCCTCGACCCCGACCCAGAAACCTTGCCCCCGCAGGTTTCCATGACTGGGGAAGAGACTCAAACTTTTGTAACTGATTTGTTGTCAAAGCTAAAAAGTGCGATCGACCAAACAGCCGATTTAATCTGTGCCTGCAAAATCACCCTCGGTTTTTACCAATCTCTCGGTATTGCCGGTTGGGCATTGCTGCAAGAAATTTTAACAATTATTCCCCCTCACCTGCCAGTAATTTTAGATGCCAAACACTGCGATTTAAACACCAGCACAGTCTTTGCCAAAATAGTATTTCAAGACTGGCGAGTTGACGCTATTACCTTAAGTCCCTATGCCGGATTCGACCAAGTAGCGCCTTTTTTGTTATACGCTGGAAAAACAGTTTTTGTCCTCTGTGCCACCGCCAACCCGTCAGCGGCGGCTGTGCAAGAATACCCGACGCCAAAAAACCCTTTGTACTTGCAATTAGTCCGACTCTCTCAAACTTGGGGAACTCCCGAAAAACTCGGTTTAGAAGTAGGAATAATGCCGGATATGTTAGCTCGCATCCGCAAAGAAGCTCCAGAACGCCTAATTTTAGTCGAAGGAGACATCGCCGAAGAAAATGACCTCACAGAAGAAAACGACCTCGCACAACTGCTGGCGGCCGGTTTAAGCACAAATGGTGACGGTTTGCTGCTGCCAGTCCCCCCAAGTTTATTAGCCCAGAAAGAGCCACGCCCAGAAATTGAGAAATTGCGGGATAGTATTAATAAACAGAGGCTGCGGGCGATCGAAGGTAGCCCCACTTGCGAATTGTGGCTGCCCGATGTTTGCTTTTTACAACCCGAACCTCACCGCGATTTAATCTTGCAACTTTATGACATCGGCTGCGTAGTTTTTGGCGACCACGTACAAGCATCCGGCGCCGTATTTCCATATTACATCGACTTGCGGAAAATTATTTCAATTCCGCAGATTTTCCACCAAATTGTCAGCGCTTATGCAGATATTCTCAAGGATTTAAAATTCGATCGCATTGCGGGAATTCCCTACGGTTCTTTACCCACAGCAACGGGTTTAGCATTGCGGATGGAACGCCCGATGATTTTCCCGCGCAAGGAGGTGAAAACTTACGGTGCAGGCAAATTGATTGAGGGGCATTTTCAGGCAGGAGAAACGATTGTCGTAGTCGATGATATTTTGATTAGTGGCAAAAGCGTAATGGAAGGCGCGGCTAAGTTAAAATCGGCTGGCTTGAATGTGGAAGATATCGTGGTATTAATCGACCACGAACAGGGAGTCAAAGATAAGATGCAGGCCAACGGTTATCGCGCACATTCTGTGTTAGCGCTTTCGGAAATAGCTGAAGTTTTGTATCGAGCAAATCGCATTGATACCGAGCAATTCCATCTTTTGACAGCCGAACATTAAACCCCAATTCCTGTAGGGGCGGGTTTTACCAACCATCTGGGCTAAAAATTAATAATCTTATAAACCCGCCCTCAATGTACTGCGGAACATTAAAACCCAATTCCTGTAGGGGCGGGTTTTACCAACCATAATTGCCTAAAACAAAAAATCTCATAAACCCGCCCAACCCAACAAACAATCATCACCTACATCTTAACATTCAATACAAATTTCAGGTTGATGTGGATTATTGGTGGGGTGGGGGCGGGTTTATCTAGATTGTTGGTAATCGTTATATATTATTCGTAAAACCCGCCCCTACCACGCTATGCGATCGACTTTACAAAACTTCAATCAAAGGTTATTAGTTGTGTGGGGGCGGGTTTATGAGATTGTGTGTGTGCGTCGAATATTATTCGTAAAACCCGCCCCTACCAGACCATCGATCAACCTTGCAAAACTTCAATTAAAGCATCGCCCATCGCTCGACAGCCAACGAGTTTCATGCCTTCTGACATGATATCGCCAGTGCGATAACCTCGATCCAAAACTTCGACAACGGCTTGCTCAATTTTATTAGCAGCTTCCGGTTGATTTAAGGCGTAGCGCAGCATCATTGCCGCGCTTAAAACTTGGGCGATGGGATTGGCTTTATCTTGTCCGGCGATGTCTGGTGCGGAACCGTGCACGGGTTCAAAAACTCCCGGCCCGCTTGCTCCCAAACTAGCAGAAGGCAGCATCCCAATACTACCAGTTAGCATCGCCGCCGCATCGGAAAGAATGTCGCCGAATAAATTGCCGGTGACAATTGTATCGAACTGTTTCGGCCAGCGAATTAACTGCATGGCGGCGTTGTCAACGTAGAGGTGAGAAAGTTCGACATCAGGGTATTCTGAAGAAAGGGCAATAATACGATCGCGCCACAGTTGCGAAACGTCCAAAACATTCGCTTTATCAACGGAACACAGCCTTTTCCCCCGCTTCCTGGCCGTCTCAAAAGCGACTCGCCCGATTCTATCAATTTCCGACTCCGTGTAAGCCATCGTATTGACGCCGCGTTTTTCGCCTGTTTCCGTCTCAAAAATACCTTTCGGTTTGCCGAAATAAATGCCGCCTGTGAGTTCGCGGATTACCATAATATCCACGCCTTCGACAACTTCCCGTTTCAAACTAGAAGCATCAACCAATTGCGGTAAAATAGTCGCAGGACGCAAATTTGCAAACAATCCCAATCCGGCGCGCAGTCCTAATAATCCAGTTTCAGGGCGCTGTTCGCGGGGCAAATTATCCCACTTGTAACCGCCAATAGCTGCTAACAATACTGCATCGCAGTTGCGGCATTTTTCCAGTGTTTCTTCTGGCAGCGGATTGCCTGTTGCGTCAATAGCAGCGCCGCCCATTAAAGCTTCTTGAAATTCAAAGCCGATGTCCAATTGTTGACCGACAAGTTTCAGGACATCTACCGCCACAGCGATAATTTCAGGGCCGATGCCGTCTCCTGGTAAAAGAGTGATGCGGTAGTTTTGAGTCATATCGATTTTGGAGTTTTGATTTGAGATTTGAGATTGAGAGTTAATGGGAATTCTTTGAAAATGCAAGACATTCTCACAAGGTTATAATCATATCAGGATAAGCAACCTCAGAATTGATTATGACATTCCCGACTTACCCGCCTGCTCAAGCTGAACCGCCTTTAGACCCCCGGCAGAGTTTGCCAACAATGTATGATTTACCTAGCGAAGACCCAAAGGAGCCCGGTTTGCCAGATACATTTCATTTAGATCAGCCGCAACTCTTGGAATTCACGTTTTTGCCGCCGGGATGGGATGCGGAACAAGTCTTTACAGCCAGTGACCTAAATTTGTATTACGATGCAACACAACCGCGCTGGCATAAACGCCCGGATTGGTTTGCTGCGGTGGGTGTGCCAAGGCTTTATCAAGGGCGCGATATGCGTTTGAGTTATGTAGTTTGGCAAGAACGGGTAAATCCGTTTGTGGTGGTGGAATTGCTATCGCCGGGCACTGAAGATGAAGATTTAGGGCGGACTGTTCAGCAAGCTGGGGAACCGCCGACTAAGTGGCAAGTTTATGAACAAATTTTGCGGATTCCTTACTATTTTGTGTTCAGTCGCTACACGGATGAATTGCGAGCTTTTCATCTTGTAGGAGGTCACTATGAACCTGCAGAATTAATTGATGGGCGGTTATTTATTCCTGAGTTGCAGTTGAGTTTAGGTTGGTGGCAAGGCACTTATAAGAGTATGAATCGGTTGTGGTTGCGGTGGTTTACGGCCCAAGGAGGGTTGATTTTGAGTCCGGGTGAAAGAGCAACGGCGGCGGAACGGCAACTGATAGAATCTCAACAGCAAGTAATTGAAGCTCAACAGCAACTGACAGAATCTCAACAGCAACTGACAGACTCTCAACAGCGAGAGGAAAGACTAGCGGCGCGGTTGCGGGAGTTAGGCATCGATCCTGAACAGTTGGTTTAATAGTTCTCGCACCCAGGCCTGGTGAAACCCGGTTTCAACTCCTCGAATCCGCGCAACAGGAGTGAAATAAGATAAAAATAGTTCGATCGCACGCACGTACAAAAAAATCGGCAAGGAGTCGCACCAGTGGCAGAGGGCGAAGGCATACCAACATCAGCACAGATTGATTATCGGGACTATTCTTGGGCCTTTTGGCCGGTCGTCCCCCTCTATCCCTACAGCAAGCGGCGCACCATCCGCAAGGAAATAGTCAAGGACACAATCTGGACTTTTGACCAACTACAAGGCATTTTCTACGTAGTCGTCCCGATTCGGATGACAGTAATTAAACTAGAACCCGAAGGCCTTCTCGTCTACGCCCCGGTTGCACCGACTCCTGAGTGCATCCGCTTGGTAAAAGAGTTAGTAGCAGAGCACGGCGAGGTGAAGTACATCCTGCTGACAACGGTTTCAGGCATCGAGCACAAAGTTTTTGTCGGCCCCTTTGCGAGGTGTTTTCCCGAAGCGCAGGTGTTTGTCGCCCCGCAGCAGTGGAGTTTCCCGGTGAATTTGCCGCTGAGTTGGCTGGGTTTGCCCGCGAAACGCACCTCTGTACTGCCCTTTGACAGCAGCAACACCCCCTTAGCCGATCAATTTGACTGGGCAATTCTCGGCCCGCTGGACCTCGGTTTGGGCAGATTTGCTGAAGTTGCGTTATTTCACAGACGATCGCGCACCCTGATGCTAACAGATTCCATAGTTTCCATTCCCGAAAATCCCCCCGCGATCGTCCAACTCGACTCGTACCCGCTGCTATTTCACGCCAAAGACAGCGCCTCGGACACGGTGGCAGACACCCACGAAAATCGGCGCAAAGGGTGGCAGAGAATCGCCTTATTTGCCATGTATTTTAGCCCTAGCGTGCTGGAAGTGCCGCCGTGGTCGGAGGTATTTGCCAAGGCACGAGAAGCGCCAGAACGCTCTAGGAAAGCTTATTTCGGGTTATATCCGTTCAAGTGGAAAACACATTGGGAGCGATCGTTTGAGGCTTTGCGGGGAGGGGGGCGGTTGTTTGTCGCGCCGATTTTGCAGACATTGATTCTCAACCGCGCCCCCAGGGAAACTCTCGATTGGGTGGATAAAGTGGCGAGTTGGGACTTTGAAAAAATTGTACCTTGTCACTTCGATGGTGCGATCGACTCCCGGCCGCGTGAATTTCGGCAAGCATTCTCGTTTCTGGAAAAACACTCGCCAGTTAATTCTTTACCCGAAGACGATTTTAAATTGCTCAGGCAGATTGATGCGGGTTTGAATAAAACAGGTTTGGTTCCGCCTGCGAAAGACAAGGTTTAATCGGAAATTTTGCACCATTCTGAATAAGCTGTTTGAGCACAGGCAAGATGCCTGTGCCACAAGAAAATAAAGTATTGTGGAACGGGCATCTTGCCCGTTTGAGCACAGGCAAGATGCCTGTGCCACAAAAAAATAAAGTATTGTGGAACGGGCATCTTGCCCGTTCCGGCTAGAAGCCTACCAAAAAGATTAAACTCTTGACAATTGGTGTCGGTTTATTCATTTATCTCATTAAATTATTAATCAGCTCATCCACCCTCAAAAGTTCTTGAATAATTTGCTCTACCCTCTGCAGTTCATGTATAGGATTTATGCTTCTAATAGTTTTCGGGGATGTAGCTGAAGTATGTGCCGCCACACCTCTTTCTTCCCCAAACGTATTCATGGTAGCCAGCCAAGCAGGCTCTAAATCATCGGTATCTATTCCTATTGGCAAAAGCAACGCCAGAAGATTAGCTTCTTTGATGCCATGATTCTGGTCAATGCTTCGCTTAAAACTATTAATAGCTAAATCTATTTTTTTGTTGACTTTTATTTTTTCCGGTGGCAAAGCTTTACTTCCCTTAGTTGGAGTCAGTGTATCTGGTGGTGCTTCCATCATTTGACCAGAAAAGCCAAGCAAGCAGATTAAAGTACGGCAACTCTTACCCTGACTATCCCAATTCTTTTTAGCATTAAGGGCTGCTTCCCAAACTCTGTCCTCAAAATAAGCCTCAATTTCGGCATGAACTAAAACTCTGTAGGCAAGAGTTAAGGCTAGCTGCCGCTCGGAATATGAACCTAGAGGATTAATCTTAGGAAAAAATTGTTTTTTTAACCTATTTAACTGCTGGGTTAGAGTACGAAATCTAACGGATTTTGGCATACCTCTTAATAACTTACCTCAAACCGTTAAAGATAATATGGTTATCTACGAGTTCAGGTACATTAAACTCTACATCCAAAACCTTTAACAAAGCTTTGCCCCACAGTGAGAGACGAGTATGAGTTTCGCGAATGCTAGTTGTGCTTTTCTCAACAGCTTCTCTGAATTCGCTATTAGATGATGAACATAACTCTTTAAAAGCTTTTTCCACACCCGCCGGATTCTTCTCAGCAGCTTCACTAATAACTGAATCTGAAAAATAAAAAACCATTACATCTAAAATAGCTCGATTAAACTTGCCTCGGTAAGTATTAGAACTACTCAACCACACGCGAAATATATTTTCTTCTCCAAATATTGTAGTGGTTGTTTGCACTGCCTTTTCAAATTGGCTAACTGTATATCTGACCTCAGTTTCTTTCTCTTTCCAATCCTTGTTGAGCTTTTTGCAAGTCATATCCAGGAACACTTTAAGATTACCGCGATAATCGGATAAAAAATGATGGAATCCTACATATCGCAGTAATAATTCGACATCGCGCATCCGAGGATCGGGATTTGGGGATTTAAGTATTTTTCTTAAAGCCTGATTTTTAATTGATTCGTCATCTAAAAAATTGATGAAATCACCTGGATGCAATGCTTGCCTGAGTTCTTGTGGAGATAGCGGAGTATTTTCTAAATTCAGACGGAGAAAAATTTTGTAGAGTAAACTTTCTGTATGCCAATTCCTAATCAATGTAGTACGAAGAGTTTGATTATCGAGTGCATCAAGTACAGAACTATGGAGAAGATCGTTTTTTAGAGCCTCATGCGTACAACCATTGAGTTCAGGTCTAAATTCTAAGTTTTTCAAAGCAAAACTATCGTTGGGAGTTTCGCTCCTTCCATAAAATTGCAGAATCGTAAGCAAGCGTTGCTTGCCGTCAAGAACTACAAATTTTCCGCGCTTTTTATCTTGAGAAGCCAAAACTATATCTGGAATGGGAAATCCTAGAAAAATAGATTCAATAAACCTGCTTTTGCGAGTTATATCCCAAGCATCTCGTCTTTGAAATCTTGGATTAAGTTGAATATTGTCACGAACAAGTTGATCGAGTATGGTGGCTGTCGTCCAGTCATTTCCAGCTACAATTATTTCGGAAATTTCGTCTAAGACTGATTTGGAATTACCATTAGATTCAAGCTCATAATCTAGAGCTTCATCTTCCTCATCAAAGCTTACTTCTTCGGGTTTTTCTAAGAGGTTTAGTTCAGGCATGACCGCGCTCTACTTGGTAAGTTTAATTGGGATACAGTATACCTAAGTATAGCAAAAGTCAGAAGCCTTAAGTTATCATAGGAGTAACTAATTTATCGATTATGAAAACGATCGCTTTTAATTTTTACGGATTTTTAAGCTAGATGGCGAATTTTTCAACTTAAACTCATCAAACTTCACCACTTGCGACTCCGGTTTCCGCGTATCGAAATAGTAGCTACTCACAACACCACTACCCGTATCAAAAATAGTAAAAGCCGTAATATCATTGCTATCAATATACGGCAGCGGCCGCCCATCCTTCCCCAACAAAGGCGCAACAGTCGGCACCACAGGTTCCAATCCGTTCGGGTCTCCAATAGCGCTGTAATCTTCCCGATATGCCGGCGGCACAAATCGGCGCTTTTCCCCCACAAAAGCACCGTAACTGTTGCCTACATTAGAACTCTCCAAAAAGTGCATTCCGCTGGAACTGACAAACCGATTCCACAAGTGCGAATGTCCGTAAAATACCAACTGCACCCCCGCTGTTTCTAGTAGCGGCACTACATCCCGAATCAGATAATCTTGCTGTTTCGGATATTCGTAACGCACCATTTTAATCTCGCCATCGAGAGCGAGATCGACTATTTGCACAGGGTCAGTATAAGCAGGTACAATATTGTCACCCAGAGAATGCGGCGGGTGGTGAAACATCACAATTTTATATTTTGCCTGCTGGAATTCCGAACTCTTTAACTCTTGTTGCAGCCAATTATATTGAGCGCTGCCCTTGACAATCGGCTCAAAAATATGCTGTCCGTATCCCCATTTTTCGGAATTATTAAAATCTGCGTCCCGTTCGCGATACCTGCCTCTCGCACCCGGATCTAAATTCGGAGTCCGCCAGATATTCGTAGCATACAAAGTCACTAACCGCACGTCCCCAAAAGTCACAGCATAGTAATTTTTGCCTCCCGGTAAATTGAAAATCTCGTCATAGGTATCGCTATTAAAACTATTGTTTTTTAGCCATCTTTCCCGCACAGAAGAGTCATTACTAGGATTCAAAGAGGCAGCACGTTGAGCGTATATTTTCTCGGCAGCGACGCGGGGAAAAGGATCATTAAATTGCTCACCGAGTGTGCTGTTAGTTGCAAAGCGACCCATGATTTCGTGATTGCCAATGGCGGGAAATAAAGGCGCGTGTTGGATCAGTTCGCCGCCGCTGTAAACGGTTTTGATGCCGTTTTTGTCGAGTTCGGAAAATGCGCGCCCTTGCATAGCGGGAAAGAAGGCGCGGCCGCGATTTTCGTCAAACCATTCGGAAGCGCGATCGGGTATATTAATTAAATCCCCTGCCATAAAAACCGCGTCAACTCTCCCAATGGTTTCGGCTACTTTCTGGAGATTTGCTGCTGTCATCGGCATCAATTGATGGTCGGAAGTGAGGAGAATTTTGAGCGCAACTCCTGCTGCTGGTGTGGGAGAAAGAGTGAAAACTTTGCTGCTGACAGATGCGCCGTCTTTCCTTTCGCTAGTGACTCGATAAGGAATGCGAGCACCGGGCCTTAAATTGGAGACTTCTGCTTCGTGGCGCCAGATGTCGCGGACAATTGGATTGCTGTCAATGATGCTTTGTTTCATTTCATCGGAAATGCGCGAGTCTTTGTCTTCGCGAGTGCGGCTTAGCTTGGTAGTATTTGCCGCCGCAATTTCCTTCAGATTTTCGCCGTAAGCAACCGTGTTGCGAGTACCGGCAAACTCGGTGAACCAGACAACTCGCACCGAGTTTGCTGTTGGAAGTTGCAGAAACGGATCGGTTAAAAGCTGAGGTTTGTTAAGATAAGATTGCATAAGGAAACCTAGCAAGAGGACAATCAAAATCAAAACAGCAAAAAACCAGGGATTGCGAGAATAACCTTTGGGATTTCCTACTTGGTTGGGCAATGGTGTTAACATAATTCATTAGTCATTAGTTTGTAAGGGCGGGTTGCACCAGCCAAACAGAACTCCCCACCCAAATACATATAAACCCGCGCCACCAATTTTCAATTTTAAACTACCCAGGTTATCAACAAGTTAAGAAATTAGTATAATATCTCCGATAAAAGAAACCTCCACCCTTTTTGGAAATCTTCTTATAGCGGTTCTCAGGAAAGTAAGGTACTCTTCCAATGCCCCATGCCCAATGCCCAATGCCCAAAAACACCTCATGTTACTGAGAAAGGCTATATCTCTGAATTCTCTTTCTCTGCGCCCTCTGCGCCCTCTGTGGTTCATTAAAAAAAAATCTCAAAAATGCTTGAGACTTGCGATATAACATTCTTAACACCCTTCCTTCCATCTAAAATCTAAAATCTAAAATCTAAAATCCCATGACTCGCCACCTTCTCAAAGCCAACTGCAAAACCGTACACTTGGGCGGTTTCTCTCCGAATATCGAACCTGCTTTAACTGTCGATTCGGGCGATCGCATCGATATCGAAACCTATTCAGGATATTATGTTGCTGACAAAGCGCCGCCCGAATTTCTCACCCCCGAATTTTTAGATATTTGTCAGAATTTGCCTCCCAACCGGAAAGTTGGGCCAGGGCCCCACTTGCTGACAGGCCCGATTTATGTTAACAATGCCGAACCGGGAGACGTTTTAGAAATTCACATTGAGGATGTTTACCCCAGTTTACCAGTAGGATTTAATGCAATTCGCGCCGGATGGGGAGCTTTGCCTGAGTATTTCCCCGAACCTAAATTGCGGTTTATTCCGCTAGATTTAGAGCAAAAAACTGCTGAATTTCCCACAGGTAGCGGCATTCGGATTCCCCTGCATCCTTTTTTTGGCATTATCGGCGTTGCCAATGCAGAAATCAACCGTTCTTCTATTCCTCCAGCGCGCTACGGCGGTAATATGGACAATCAGGAACTGCAACCAGGAACGCGGTTATTTTTACCTGTTTTTCTGCGCGGCGGTTTACTGTCAATCGGTGACGGACATTCGGCACAAGGAGACGGTGAAGTTGACGGTACTGCCATTGAAACTTCGATGAACGGGACTATTCAAATCATCTTACGCAAGGATTTATTTCTGATATTTCCGTTTGCGGAAACGCCCACTCATATTGTGATTATGGGATTTGGTAGAACATTAGATGAAGCGTTTGAGCTGGCGGTAAAACAGACGGTTTATTGGCTGCAAAAGTTTGCAGGTTTCCAAGAGGAAGATGCTTATGTTTTCTGTTCGCTATCGGTAAATTTTCGGATTACGCAGGCTGTCAACAATCCTCAAAAAGGAGTTCACGGAATGATTTCCAAGTGTATTTTACCAGAGGTGAAAATTCTTGGTCACGGAGTGTGAGCGAGTATAATAACACGCGATCGACCAAAAAATTAGGATCGCGATCGCACAAACTACACAAATTTGTCACTGCTGTGGTCGATCTGGATCGCGATCGTGTTGACAATTAAGCTTAAAATGGGATAAGTGACAAAATCTACCTAAATCGAACTCAACGTCAGGAACCTCAGTCTAAAGGCATGAGGCTTGAAAGAGAAATCTAACAAGCCATCCTGACGGGCCTAAGTCTTTACTGACTACGTTTTTTGAGTCACGATACCGGAGAATGCGAAGCTAGTTTTCCGCTCTATCGCTTGCAACTAAACAGTCTTAAGGTCACGCTCGACAGTGTTGCTAGCCGGCGCAAGCTCACTAAACAAAGGCGCGTGCTAACTTTACCCCAGAAATGGGAGTTTGAGGCAACCATACCTCACGCCTTGGGGCAACCATACCCCTCCACCCCGCGAGGAGATTCAAATTAAATGTAAAGCCGTGCTAAAAGCACGGGGTTTCTACCCATTTTTATGATGAAAAACCAGACTGACGATGTTGCCAAAAGAGATTTAGTCGATCGAGCTTTTGGGAGTGCAGCAATACCAGATCCGACAGCGTGGGTGCACGAACATTATTTTCTGGCTAATTTCGCCGATACTCTGGCCCTCATCCAAGAACATATGTCTGATGACAGTTGCGAAATCGGCGAGAATGGTGACTCTGGCGAGGGACTCTTATCGATCGATGCCAAAATTAGAGATATGTTGAGAGCTACTTTTAGCGACGACGGCTGGCAATATGTCGAAAGTTTATTGTGAGTTTGGTACAATCCATAAGTATTTGTACGTTCATAACTTGAGAGCGTAAGTTATACCAGTTTAAAAAAGAATCCAACTTTAGGCCGGTGATCTAAACCATTAGATCATCCGTTATGCCGAATTCTTTAATCTCAAATCTCAAATAATATCACTTTCCTCCCCCAAGACAGACTCGCAATTCAGACTGCCTGCGTGCATTTCCACCCGAATTTGAAGTAAATTTGACCTATTGTGATGTAGGATACTTTAGATGGGCGGGAAATTACTGTCGCTAGGAATTTCGATCGATCGCAAAAAAGCCGCACTTTCTTCTGGCAAAGCAGTATTGATAAACATCCCGCTGCCCAACTCAAATCCAGCTTGCTTGGTGACTCTGGGAATAATTGCGATATACCAGTGAAAGTATTTTGTTCCCCCTTCGGCGATCGGCACCGATCGAATAGTATAGTTGTAATCGGGATTGTTCAATCCGTAATAAAGCTTAGCCAGTACAGTTTTCAAAGTATCAGCAAGATCCGTAATTTCCCCATCAGTAAGGTCATCAAATGAA
Organism: Microcoleus sp. T3_B1; assembly: GCF_036700445.1. Lineage (NCBI taxonomy): Bacteria > Bacillati > Cyanobacteriota > Cyanophyceae > Oscillatoriales > Microcoleaceae > Microcoleus > Microcoleus sp. T3_B1. Next base: position 23,461 of record NZ_JAUBOX010000082.1, on the reverse strand, counting down.
GAGGAATGTCGGCGCGGAAAAATCCAAGTGTGAAACGGTGAAAGTGCAGCGTAAGGGATAAAAGCCACAAAATGTTCACTCTCACAAATCACTCTTTCTCTCGCCGCTAATTCATCTTCCAAAGTTCGGCAAAACAGACATTCTCCCGTGTCATCAAAATATCTAATAGCTTCGTCGATGCGGCTGCGAAATTGGCTGGGTACAACGGGCGTCGCTGCTATCTGCGAGTGGGGGTGTTCGAGAGAAGTTCCGGCAGTTTCTCCGTGATTTTTGAAGATAATAATTGTTTCAATGTGGGGATTTTTTCTAATTTCTACATAGCGCTGGCGGTATACTAAAAGTATGTTGGCAACTTCTTCAACACTCAACAAAGCTGTCGTCAAATCGTGTCGCGGGTGTTCGACAATTACCTCGTGAACGCCGATTCCCGCCATCGTGCGGTGAATTCCCGATGATATCCTCATCCATTTTGCTGTCGGGGAGAGGGCGGGATATTTGTTGCAAATTGCCCTGACTTTCCAGCCAGCGCGATCGCCTAAACGGCAAGTTTCTAAGGTTCCGTCTTCCTCATTTCCCACGCAAAACGGGCAATCGGCGCGGTGCGGTGGCACTACTGTTTCGCACTTTTTTTTGTTAGCGAATTGATCCGGTCTTGTCGCCCGTTCGGTGGCGATGATTACCCAATCTCTGGTAATTAGATTTTGTCTAAGTTCAGACATTTTCTTACCTTCAGTTTCCGGGTCAATTTGTCTCTTATTTTAGATAAATATGTGTACTCTGTCAGTGTCTGATTGCAGACTTTTAACAAATCTTGATATCTAATTCCGAAGGTATTAAGTCGGTTGTCATGAGTAAAATTTTACCCAACATCAGACTGACGGTATCTAAAGCGTTAGACATCAATCTATTTGTTACGGCCTAGATTACCCGGAGTACCAATGAAAGCAATTAAAGTAATGGCATCAAGTTAAGTCTGCTTCGTCGGATTATGGGCGTGCTGTTTTCATGTAATCCTAAATCACACTTATAGTGTGTAGATTTTGGAGTGCACTCACCGATATCTTGCTCGTGTGGCAAAAAATCCAGAGCTAAAAAAATTTGGAGAGCAAGTTCGCAGGCTAAGGACATCAAAGGGCTTTTCCCAAGAAAAGTTAGCAGAACTAGCCGGACTGCACCGCAACTACATTGGTGGTATTGAGCGGGGTGAGCGAAACATAGCTCTATTAAACATTTTGCGGTTAGCAAAAGCTCTAGGAGTATCGCCAAGCGAACTATTGCAGGAAATAGAGTAAATGCAATCACCCTATACCGGGCTTCCTGTCGAAGATTGGGAAGAGAAGACACGAGAACTCATAGATCGACACCCACTAGATCCACAAGAAATTTATGACGTGGTTATTCAAGTTTGGAGTGAAATTTTTCAATCCAGCATAACCAGCAGAGGCTACAGAATAGGAATAAATTTATTCCCAACTCCCCAAATTATGGGATTTTTTTACATGAACTAATCCCATTAGAACTCGCCAGCAAATACCCCGGAATTTGGCGGCGCGATCGCAGTACCCTCGAAAAAGATATTGTTTACATCCCGAACAATAATTTCTCAATTGAAATTAAAACTTCTTCAAGTAGTCGTAACACTTACGGCAATCGCAGTTATGCTCAACAAAGCGCCCTAGGAGCAAAGCCGAAAAAAGACAAGTCCGGCTATTACCTTGTAGTTAATTTCCAGAAATTCAATCCCAAAATGGCAAGCGTGCAAACTCTAAATATTAATTTAGTTAGATTTGGATGGATAGATCGAGAAGATTGGCAAGGGCAAACAGCAGCCACTGGTCAGCAAGCTAAATTAAGCCCTGATGTAGAGCGATATAAGTTGCTGCAATTGCCTATTTAGCAATATTTACCATCTTTAAAATAAAGATAATTGAGCTTCGCTAATCTGCTTTTGTCTTAGAAAATCATCAATTCGGTTGGCAGCTAAATCGCAGTATTCCTGACAGATATCAAATCCGATAATAGTGCGCTGCAAATCTAAAGCAACAACCGCCGTAGTTCCTGAACCCAAAAAAGGGTCTAAAATGATTTCATTTGGGTTGGATGAAGCTTTGATGATTCGCTGTATAACAGCACTTGGAAATTGAGCGGGGTGAGAGGTTCGCTCTTTTGATGCTCTATTTTTACCAGAAGTTACCTTCGGGAATTCCCAAACATCAGTCGGATTTTTGCCTTGGGAGTTGACTTTAATTTTTCCATTCTTTTTTTGATTAGGATATTTTACATTTGGATCGCGCACATCATCTAGGTTAAATGTATAGTCTTTATGGTTTTTAACATACCAAAGAAACTTTTCATTGCGCGGTGAAAAGAACTTACTACCAGCAACCCCAGCGCCATAGTGCCAGATAACTTCTTGGATTAGGTAAAAAGGAATTTTGTCCCAAAGTAGATAGGGAATGGGGATAGCTTTAGCTTGATTGGGAATTGATAGATACCCCAAGTTGAGCCAGAAAGCGCCGTTAGGAAGGATGAGCCTATAATTTTCACTTATCCAGCTTTCACACCAGTTTAAATATTTATCTAGTGGTAGTGTTTTTTCGTATTCTTTGCCAATGTTATAGGGGGGACTGGTCACAGTAAGATTGACGCATTCATCAGGGAGCTTGGACATTGCTTCTAAGCAGTCCATCTGATAAATGAGGCAGTTTGGCGCTTGGAAGTAGGGTTTGCCTAAAAAATTCACTATATCAGTTATAAGCATGATAAAATTTATGATGGTATAAATCTATATTGGCACAAATTGGTCGTTTTTAATGATTAACTCAGGGAGTAATTAAATCATGTGTACTTCCTTAATTCGTCTTCCTGAATTCCCAAACATCATGCCAACTGTAACTGCACATTCTGCAACTTGCAAATCGCTTTCAAGACTTGCGCCAACAAGAGCGATCGCTCTTGGTCAATCAAATTCAATTCCGGTAAAATCTGATAAGTACAAGGATTTCCCCGCGTCACCCGCACAAACCGATAACTTTCGCCATTCGTCGTCAATCCCCAAACAGACGATTGCTGCTGCAAACTTTTATAAGTATAAGTCAGGAGTTGCGGCAAACCAGTCAAAGGTGCGATCGCACTATTTTTCGCCTCCACTACCAAAATCCAAAACTGTGCAGCCGCGAGCTCTGCATCCGGCTGATTTACGGCTAAGACATCCAAGCGCCCTTTAATTAAAGTATCCCCATCCTCAACCTCGATCGGGATGCTATCTTCCATTGTTAGCACGATCGGAATATCAAAAAATCCTGCTAATCTCATTAACGGTGAAAGCACTAAAAATTTAACCAGCTTTGCAGAAACTTTCCCTGCTTCTAGATGACGCCAAAAGTGATTACCGATTAGCAATAATTCCTGCTGTTCAAAATCCGTCAGAGGTTCCAGAGAGAAAAAATCAGTAAAACCTCCTCCTGTTTGTCTTTCCAATTTGAGAAGGCGGCGAACGTCATTTAGCGAAAGTTGGCTTGCTTCTAAATTTTGTGTCATGGCTTTAGTGCGATCGGCTGTTAATGTCAATTCTAAAAGCATTACCATCGGATTTGTTATGATATAATCATACCAGATATCGCTCCTGTAAATCGGGTAGATTGTATGAAAGCAATTAAAGTGATGGCAACGATCGACGATCGAGGACAATTGTGCGTTGGTGAACCGCTCAATTTATATCGCAACAGCCGAGCCGAAGTAATTGTGCTGGTTTCCGAAGGAACAGACATTAATAAAGAGAAGCAATCTCATGAAGCCAACCACCAAACCACGCAACTAGAAGACTACTTCAACTTCCTAAGACCTGACGATATTCGGCTCAAAGGTTCCCGCATTGGCATCGAAACAATTCTCTATGAATACCTGTTTCGCGCTCGAACTCCCGAAGAAATCGCTAACATTTATACATCGCTCACCCTGGAACAAGTTTATGCGACCATTTTGTACTACCTGCACAACAAAGAAACAGTCGGTAAATACATAACCGAATGGCTGGAGTGGGGCGAAAAAATGCGAGAAGAACAAACTCGTAATCCTCCTCCAGTGACAGAAAAACTTCGCAAATTTAAAGCAGAAAGAGAGGCAAGGAGCAAAGCTGATGCCAATCCAGTATCTCTTTGATGAAAATGTCGAGCCTGTGTATGTTAACCAAATTCGCAGGCGCAATCCCGATCTGGTTGTTCTAGCAGTGGGAGAACTAACAGCACCTTCTAAAGGGACTCTCGATCCAGAAATTCTTATTTGGTGCGAAATCCACAATTTCATTCTTGTTACCAACAACCGCCGCTCTATGCCTGTTCATTTAACAGATCATCTAGAGCAAAACCGCCATATTCCCGGAATCTTTCTCCTGAATTCCAAGCTGAGTATCGGTCAAAATATTGAACTACTGCTTCTGATTTATGAAGCATCATTTGAGAATGAGTACGAAGATAGAATTTACAATTTACCAGTGCTCTAATTTCTCATGCAGCTCCAACATTTACAAAATTCCCCAAAGTCTTAAGGAAAATAAACATACTTTTGCTCCAACTTATGCAAACAATAGTTAAAAAGACTAACCGAAGTTAAAGTTAAAAGCAATGTCGCAAGATACCATCGAATCAATTCTGCATGAAAAACGGCTATTTCAGCCGCCTGCTGCATTCTCCCAAAAAGCTCACATCAAAAGCCTAGAAGAGTACCAAGCCCTCTACGACAAAGCCAAAGCTGACCCCCAAGCATTCTGGGCAGAACTTGCGGCCCAAGAATTGCACTGGTTCCAAAACTGGGATACCGTGCTCGACTGGCAACCGCCTTTTGCTAAATGGTTTGTCAATGGCAAAATTAACATTTCTTACAATTGTCTCGATCGCCACTTAACCACTTGGCGCAAAAATAAAGCCGCCCTGATTTGGGAAGGCGAACCGGGAGACTCCCGCACCCTCACCTACGCGCAACTCCACCGCGAAGTCTGCCAAATGGCGAACGTCATCAAACAATTGGGAGTCCAAAAGGGCGATCGCGTCGGCATTTATATGCCCATGATTCCCGAAGCTGCGATCGCCATGCTAGCCTGCGCCAGAATCGGTGCAGTACACAGCGTTGTTTTTGGCGGTTTTAGTGCAGAAGCATTGCGCGATCGGCTTAACGACGGCCAAGCAAAACTCGTCATCACCGCTGACGGTGGCTTCCGCAAAGATACCCCCGTCGGCCTCAAAACACAAGTAGACAAAGCATTAGCAAATAATGCCACACCCAGCGTTACCAACGTTCTCGTAGTTCAGCGCACCAAACAGAAAATTGACATGGAACCCGGGCGCGATCATTGGTGGCACGATTTGCAAAAAGGTGCATCGGCAAATTGTCCCGCCGAACCGATGGACAGCGAAGATATGCTGTTCGTACTCTACACCAGTGGCAGTACCGGCAAACCGAAAGGAGTCGTCCATACAACCGGTGGTTATAACCTTTATACCCACATGACAACCAAATGGATATTCGACCTCCAAGATACCGATGTTTACTGGTGTACTGCTGATGTCGGCTGGATTACTGGACACAGTTATATTGTCTACGGGCCGCTGTCCAACGGTGCGACAACTTTAATGTATGAAGGTGCTCCTCGCCCTTCAAATCCTGGCTGTTTTTGGGATGTAATTGAAAAATACGGCGTCACCGTTTTCTACACTGCACCCACCGCCATTCGCACCTTTATGAAAATGGGCGAACACTTGCCCAACGCGCGCAATTTGTCCTCTTTACGATTGTTAGGAACCGTCGGCGAACCGATCAATCCTGAAGCTTGGATGTGGTATCAACGAGTAATTGGCAAGTCGAATTGTCCGATCGTCGATACTTGGTGGCAAACAGAAACCGGGGGAATTATGATTACCGCTTTGCCCGGTGCAATTCCTACAAAACCCGGTTCTGCAACCCTACCGTTCCCCGGAATTGTGGTCGATGTTGTTGACCAAGATGGCGAACCAGTCACCAACGAAAGCGGCGGTTATTTAGTGGTGAAACATCCTTGGCCGGGAATGATGCGGACACTTTACAACGATGCCGATCGCTTCCGCCGCACTTATTGGGAATATTTGCACCCGAAAGATGGCGAATTTGTGTACTTTGCTGGAGACGGCGCGCACAAGGACAAAGACGGTTATTTCTGGGTAATGGGCCGCGTTGACGATGTAATTAATGTGGCCGGACACCGACTCGGCACAATGGAAGTCGAGTCAGCTTTGGTATCGCATCCAGCGGTGGCGGAAGCTGCGGTTGTTGGTAAACCCGACGAGATTAAAGGTGAGGACATTGTGGCTTTTGTCACGCTGGACAACTCGCAGCAACCTAGCGAAGAATTGGCTAAGGAATTGAAGCAGCACGTTGTTAAGGAAATTGGGGCGATCGCCCGTCCCGGCGAAATTCGATTTACTGATGCTTTGCCGAAGACTCGCAGCGGTAAAATTATGCGGCGTTTGCTGCGTTCTTTAGCTGCGGGACAAGAGGTTTCTGGGGATACTTCGACTTTGGAAGACCGGACGGTTTTGGATAAGTTGCGGGGAGGTGCGTAGGGAGATTTTTTAACCGCAGATGTAGGCAGATTAACGCAGATAAGATGACATCTGCGTTCGTCTGGTTTAATTGTTCGCTATAACTGAGATGTTGCACTATTCTCAAGAACGGGCAAGATGCCCGTTCCACAAGAAAATTCACTCTTTGTGGAACGGGCATCTTGCCCGTTCCTAAACAGGTAATTGAGAATGGTGCAAGATATCAGCTATAATGGAAGTGGCAAAACTACATAACTTTCTGCGGTGTCATTCTCAATAAGAGTGGTAAGTCATACCGCTGTATTTTTGAACGGGAGATAGAGGAATGAGTCAGATGTGGACTGAAGAGCAAATCAGACAAATAATCCCAGATATTGATTCACAGTTAGACGACAGCGATATTCCAACGGTGATTATTAAGGGTGAAGGTAGCAGTATTTTTCTCCAGTTTGAGAACCGTCGCGAGATTGAATTTTTGATGACCCAATTATCTAACCTACTTATTCATCACGAGGAATTAGATATGGGAGTTACTGTTAAGGGGTATGTGACAACATTTGGTGAGTATAGCTCTCAATAGGCTGCAACACTACTTCTGAAAGAAAACGGCTTTGGATAAATTGCGGGCTGATTCCTAGGGGTATTTTTTAACCGCAGATGCAGGCAGATTAACGCGGATGAACGCAGATAAGATTACATCTGCGTTCATCTGTGTTTATCTGCGGTTTACCAACTAGAAATCTGAGTTAGTATTATTATCAGCTAATTCAAGAGTGAGTTATCCTAGAAATCACCTCAACATCCCTTGAGACACGCCATGCTCCCAGAAACCGTACAGTTGCAAATTCCTTTTCAAGTCATGCTAGATGCGATCGCCTCCCTCCAACTCGAAGAAAAGCGCCGACTTTGGCAACTATTAAATGAAGAAATTACTCAAGCAGAAACCGACCTGCCCTCTCAAGTTCTGATTCAAAATAACAATGGGTCGGATTACAAACCCACAGGGGAAATCTTGACGGCGGCAGAAATACGCGATCGCTATCCCCGCGAGTGGGTGCTAATTGCTGATACTGAATCCGATGATTTATGGAATGTGATTCGCGGTGAAGTCTTAGCTCATTCACCGCAGCGAGAAGAAATAGACCGAGCTTTGACAAAATTTAAAGATGTCCGGTCAATTTCTATAGAATACACTGGCCCTATTCCTGATGACTATTCGGTGATTTTGTGACTTCACAAAGACGTTGTTTATCTGCGGTTACAAAAACCTTAAAAATATGAGCTACAATCAAGATAACTTCTGGACTGGATCTGAGCGCGATGCCTCCACTACTTAGCAAAACCACAGATCAGCGAATTGTTCATCATGGAATGTGGGAACGGTTTAAATTTATCCAAAAAGGCTTTGAAGGCTCCCCTAGAGTGCGACTATTTTACTATGATGGGACGATCGAGATTCTGATGCCTGGAGAAGACCACGAAACTTTTGCTCATGTTATCGGTTACTTAGTGACTACGTTTCTCGTCGAACAGGGAATTTTCTTCAAGCCCACAGGGGCAATGACGCAGGAAAGATCGGGAGTTGTCTCTGTGCAAGCAGACGAATCCTACTACATTGGGAGTGTAAAACCAATTCCCGATTTGTCGATCGAAGTTGTCTTTACCAGTGGAGGAATCAGTAAGTTAGAGCGCTATAAAGCTTTGGGTGTTCCAGAGGTTTGGTTTTGGGAAGATGGATTACTGAAGATATATCATCTCCAAGATGGTAGCTATGAAAATAGCGATCGCAGTCAGCTACCCGGACTCAATAACCTCGATCTCGATTTGATGAAACGCTGTATTTTGATGGCGGAAACTGATGCTGGGGAAGCTATTAGATTGTTCCGTCGAGAGATGTAGCCGATCGCAATTTAGCAAATTATGACGGTAGGAGCCAATAGAGCGTCAGTATTTTGATGCCATCAGTTTCTCATTAAAAAAGCAGTGCTTGGCAAATTATATCAACAGTTTTTAGATGAACAGATATACCCATTCAATCCCTACATTTGACTCAATGCTCTTACCCACAATTCAGGCTCTACAAATGCTGGGTGGATCGGGAACTACTGAAGAGATTTATGACCGAGTAGCGCAGATTCTCAACTTACCTAACGAGGTGCTGGATATCCCACATGGAAACAAATCCCAGAGTGCTGTTGAGTATCGACTTGGTTGGAGTCGTACTTACTTGAAAAAATACGGGCTTTTACAAAATTCCTCACGTGGCGTGTGGTCTTTAGTTTCAACATCTATAGATTGTGAGATTCTGGATGCAAAAGAAATTGTCAAGGTGGTTCGAGAGACTGACAAGAAAAAGGTGATGTCGCCAGATAATTTAAACGCAAATGTTGGAGCAGTTGAAAATTTAGAAGAAGTTGCATGGCATCAGCAGCTTCATCAAATACTGCTATCACTAGAACCTTCAGCATTTGAGCGTTTGGCACAGCGCCTACTACGTGAATCAGGCTTTATACAAGTACAGGTTACAGGTAAGTCCGCCGATGGTGGAATTGATGGTGTAGGTATTGCCCGTATTAGTGGTTTCTTGAGCTTTCATGTTCTGTTTCAGTGCAAGCGCTATCAGGGTTCGGTTACGGCGAGTCAAATTAGAGACTTCCGTGGGGCAATGCAGGGACGAACCGACAAAGGTTTATTCATTACAACTGGAACATTTACCAGAGATGCTGTCAAAGAAGCAACACGAGATGGCGCACCCCCAATAGATTTGATTGATGGTGAGCAGTTAGTTCAACGACTAAAAGAGTTGGGGCTTGGTGTCAAGATAAAAATGATTGAGTCTGTGGAAGTGGATGCTAATTGGTTTACGAAGATTTAAGCTTCTATTGTGAAGCGATCGATCTTCAGTCAATCGCAAGCAATATTTGAACGTGGGTGGAGCGATCGCCTGCATACTACAGTTAGACGATCGCTCTATTGCATAATAATTTGCTATTATATAACCGTGAAGTCTTATATTGCTCGTGTTGTTCTATGCCTGCTTTAGACCTCTACCACAATACAGTTAAAAAATCTCTCCTCAATGATGGGTGGATAATTACTCACGATCCTCTCCATCTGAAATGGGGAAAAAAAGATATGTATGTGGATCTGGGAGCAAAACAGGTGCTGGCAGCCGAACGATGAGAACAAAAAATTGCTGTGGAAGTCAAAAGCTTTGTCAGCGATTCAGAAATGCAGGACTTGAGAGAGGCGATCGGACAATTTACTATTTATCGATCTGTGCTTCAGAGAACTTATCCAGAACATACGCTTTATCTGGCTGTTCGCGATATCACCTATGAATCTCTATTTGAAGAACCGATCGGTCAATTAATGATTGAAGATGAAAAGCTCAAGCTGATTGTATTCGACCAAAATCAAGAGGCGATCGTAAAATGGATACTTTAGCTAACTTTAGAACCACCATTAAAACAGTTCTCGAACCTTACACAAAAATTCCTTACTCTCATGGCGATATAATTTGTAAAGCCGTGTTTGATGAAAAATCTGATTGTTACCTGCTAGTTACTTTAGGCTGGGATAAAGCCAAACGAATTCACGGCTGTTTGGTTCATATAGATATTATTGATGATAAGATTTGGGTACAGCGAGATGAGACAGAATACGGCGTAACGAAAGAACTTGTAGCTGCTGGAATCTCCAAGGATTCCATTGTTTTAGGTTTTCATCCCGCCGATGTCAGACCTCATACCGGTTATGCAGTTGTGTAGTTAATGAATTATTTGGCTCATCTATTCTTATCAAAAGGCACGCCAGAATCCCTGATTGGCAACCTCTTAGGAGATTTTGTCAAAGGAACGGCTGTCAACCTTTATTCCGATGAAATTAGAAAAGGCATCGATTTGCACCGCAAAGTAGATACCTACACGGACTCTCACGCCATAGTGCGATCGAGTAAAAGCCTTGTTTGCGCCGATAGACGCAGGTTTGCTGGAGTTTTGATTGACGTGTTTTACGACCACTTCTTAGCTAAAAATTGGCTGGAATACTCAGAAATTCCGCTCCGGGATTTTTCTCAGGATGTCTATAAAATCCTGCAAGACAACCGCGATATATTGCCTGAATCTCTCCAGCGGGTGCTGCCAACAATAATTGCCCGCGACTTGCTTTCATCTTATCAGGACATCGCCGAAATCGGCATCACTCTTACAAGAATGTCGGCGCGACTCAAGCGGACAAATAACTTGGCAAGCGGCATAGAAGATTTGACAGCTAACTATCAGCGATTAGAATCAGATTTTCGAGATTTTTTCCCCGACTTGATAAAATACGCCACAGTTGACAAATATTAATACAAACCACAAAAATTACAGTTGCTATTGATAACGAACTCGTGTATGATGCAACCGATACCTGCATGAAATCTCAAGTGCAACAGGGTTCAAAATATGGCAACCAGAATTCCGAACCTGCAAATAACTAAAGTAGTTGATGGTGACAGCATCAAAATTTCTCTCAACGGCAAAACCGAGGCTCTGCGCCTGATTTGCGTCGATACAGAAGAAAGTCATCCGGGAGGCTCCAAACCTGTAACTGCGGCGGGGAAAGCAGGTACGGAAATGGCTAAAAAATACTTCGCGACAGCAGATGGGGGACTTGCTCAAATTGACATAGAATTTGATACAGACGATTCGGTTGAAGTGGCTCTACAAAAACACCGCGACAACTACGGGCGTCTCCTCTGTTACGTACATAAAGACGGAGAAAATTACAATCTTAAACTGATTGAAGAAGGCTGGAGTCCCTACTTCATCAAATACGGGCGCTCCAGATTGTATCACCGACAAATGACTGAGGCAGAATCGGCAGCTAAAGCTTACAATCTGATGATTTGGAATCCGATTATCAATGCCAAAATCCCCTCTCGCAACTATGCTAACTTACTGCCTTGGTGGTCGATGCGAGGCTCGATTGTTGAAGAGTTTCGGTTGTCGGAAGCAACAGCAGGAGCGCTTTCTTTGAGGTTGCACTACCCGAAAATATTAGCTGCTTCTGAGAAAGCTAAATCTCTTACTATTTTCTGCGATTTGCAGGCTGGGATTAATAAATGGATCGGCGGCAGCGCTCTAATTTATGCTGGTTCGGTGTATCATAAATTAGATTTGTGGATACCAGATGCTGAAACTGATGAAATGGCTCCCTTGAAGCGGCTAATTGAGAAACGTTATGCGGGTGTGGGACGGGGATATGTGTATGTCAGTGGGAAGGTAGAACAGTACAAAGGGAAGCCTCAAATAGTTTTGAAGGATATCAAACAACTTTCAGATTTTCCCCCACAAAAGTGAATTTTACATAAATTCAATTAAAAAATTGCCGGACAAATGGAACGATGAAGACTGTTCTGCGGGGAAGGCTATTAAATTTTGGGCGATTCCCTACCGCAACGGGCTCGCACGCGCGTTCGGGATAGCTTGGCTTCACGCATTTTTTAAAATTTAATTAGCATTATGGTTGACAATCCAAAATAATTGTGTTTTTTTTATTAGGCTAAATCCATTCATACTATAATACTATCATCGCCGATCTGTAGCTGCCAATAGCGGCGACATCCATCCAAACTCCAGAGATTTAAAAGCTATGTGCCAATTACTGGGAATGAACTGCAATGTTCCAACAGATATTTGCTTTTCTTTTGAGGGTTTTTCTGCAAGAGGTGGCAGAACAGACGTTCATCAAGACGGTTGGGGAATTGCTTTCTTTGAAGGTTTGGGATGTCGCCTTTTTATAGACTCTAAACCTGCGATTGCTTCTCCGGTTGCAGAAGTAGTGCGCCGCTATCCCATTCATTCAACTAACGTCATTGCTCACATCCGCAAAGCTACCCAAGGCGAAATTGCTTTGGAAAACTGCCACCCTTTTATTCGGGAACTTTGGGGGCGCTATTGGGTTTTCGCTCACAATGGAAATCTGGAAAATTTTAATCCAGAACGTGCCGGAGTTTACAAACCTGTTGGCAAAACTGACAGCGAAAAAGCATTCTGTTTGATATTAGAAAAGCTGCGCTCTACTTTTCCTCAAAGTAAGCCTGCTGTAGCGGAAATTTATCCGGTACTGGAGGAAATTACTAAAAGTTTGGCAGAACACGGAATTTTTAATTATTTACTTTCCGATGGAGAACACTTGTTCACCCATTGTTCTACTAATCTGCATTATATTGTGCGACAAGCACCTTTTGCTAGCGCTCACTCGATCGACGAAGATGTAACTGTCGATTTTCGGGAATTGACCAACGAGGACGATCGCGTGGCTGTTATTGCCACTTTTCCGCTGACTGATAACGAAGTTTGGACGCAAATTCAGCCGGGAGAATTGCTGGTATTTCAGGATGGTTTGCCCGTCAATTCTGGGCTGCGGGAGTTAAGTTAACGGGATTTCAACTGAGATGTTGCACCATTGTCAATAAGCTTTTTAGGAACAGGCTTTTCGGCCTGTTCCACAAGAAAATTAAATTTTTGTGGAACAGGCATCTTGCCTGTTCTTGAGAATGGTGCAAGATGTGAGTTTAAACAAATTTAAAGCCTAAACAGAGCATCGAACCTGCTAAATGACCAGCTTTCCAGCTTGATTTATTAAGCCAGATTTGTCATTGCGCTTGACAGCGGCTAAGCCCAACACGGTTCAGATAAGACTGATTCCCCCCTAGCCAAGAGGGCGGGCACGGGGGCACCGCCCCTACGAAGGGGGGGACAAGAAGTTGCTCTTGCGTCCCCCAACAATCAGGGGGATTTAGGGGGATCTCCGGGGAATTAACAGTGTTAACTGAACTGTATGGCGGCTAAGCCTTCTGAAAAACTGCCGACAGCGGAAACTTGGGGGCGATCGCCCACTAGCCTGCTTGATTGATATATCCCCACCCTTTTGAAGCCCTAACTGCTGCTAAACCTTCATTAATTGAGCCGGGGTTGCACAATTTGATGATGATGCTTGTAGGGTGTCCCGCCTTCAGTGAAAATACACCTGACTGGCTACGATATCCCATCCCACAAAACAATCAAAATCATCCCCCAATTATCCAACGGCTTCTACTTTCCCCGAAGTGACAACAGAGGGATTAATTCGGTTGAACAGCCGCTAAAATTTGTCCTGCTGTCACCGTTTGCCCCTTTTCACAAAACAACTCGGCAACAGTGCCCGCAACATCAGCAGTAATAGCAATTTCCATTTTCATCGCTTCCAAAATTAACAGCCGATCGCCCTCTGCAACCGCATCTCCAACATTAACCAGCACCTGCCAAACATTGGCCGAAACGTGAGCGACAACAGCCTCACAGCCGATCGGCAAAGTAACCTCCGCCGCTGTTTCAGAAGCCACATCCGCCGAGGCTTCTGCGATAGCTTCAGCGTCAAATTCCCCGGATGCGGCCCAGCGATCGCGCTCTGCATTAAATGCGGCCTGCTGCTGCGCTTTAAACTCAGCCCCACTGCCCGCAATAGAATGCAAAAACTCATTGTATTCTCTCAAACTAAAAGTGATTTCCTCAACCTTTAATTTAAACTTCCCTTCGATAAATGCTTCCCGACAGCGGTGCAATTCCTCATGGGAAACCGGATAAAATCTGATTTGGTCAAAAAAGCGCAAAAGCCAAGGCTTACCAGACTGGAAATCCGCCGTTTGTTTGAACCGATTCCACATTTGCACCGTGCGGCCGACAAATTGATAACCTCCGGGCCCTTCCATCCCGTAAACGCACAAATACGCGCCACCAATGCCCACTGCATTTTCAGGAGTCCAAGTGCGGGCGGGATTGTATTTAGTAGTAACCAAACGGTGGCGCGGATCGAGGGGAGTTGCGACGGGCGCGCCTAAATAAACGTCTCCCAAACCCATCACTAAATAGCTAGCATTAAATACAATTTCTCTGACTTGTTCGATGCTGTCAAGCCCGTTTATGCGGCGAATAAACTCAATATTACTGGGACACCAAGGTGCATCCGATCGCACAGACTGCATATATTTTTCAATTGCCAACAGCGTCGATTCATCTTCCCAAGATAAAGGCAAGTGCACAATTCGCGCCGGCACTTCCAAATCCTCGATCGCCGGAAGTTCCGCCTCAGCCGCAATCAGCGCCTGCATTAGCTGCTGTTGCGAAATCTGGCGGCCCTCAAAGTGAATTTGGAGCGATCGCATTCCCGGCACTAATTCGATAACACCCGGCAACGGATTGGCTTTCAACTGTTCCATCAATGCGTGCGCCCGAAAACGCAAATTTAAATCCAGCACCAACGGGCCGTATTCAACTAGAATATATTTATCCCCAGCTTGACGGTAAGTAACAGCAACCTGTCCCGGAGATTGGGGAATTTCGTGCAAAATTGGAGAAGCGGGAACTGCGGGCAATTCCTCCGCATTTTCCCCAAAAACAGGCAAACTAAAAGTAGCAATTTGCCTATTTTGTGCTAATTCCCGCTGCAAAGCTTCAGCAAAACTCAAACAGTGAAAGCGAATGCTGTCCCCCGGTTTCAGTTGTCCGATTTTCCACAATTCCGACTGCACAATAGTAGCAGGACAGACAAAACCTCCCAAACTCGGGCCGTCAAGACCGAGAATTACAGGCATATCGCCCGTAAAATCGATCGTGCCGATCGCGTAAGCATTATCGTGAATGTTAGACGGGTGCAAACCCGCTTCCCCTCCGTCTTGACGCGCCCAGGTGGGCTTCGGGCCGATCAGCCGAATGCCCGTCCGCGTCGAGTTGTAATGCACCTGCCATTCTGTGGAGAAAAACATTTCGATGTCTGACTCAGTAAAGAAATCCGGCGCGCCGTGAGGCCCGTACAAAACGCCGATTTCCCAATTATTGCTGTAGGTGGGAATTAGTTCGGGAGGCAAAGATATTTCCGCTTCCAGAGTTGCAGTTTGGTTGAGTTTTAACACATCTCCCGGACGCAGCGTGCGGCCCGCGTGTCCGCCAAATTTGCCCAGTACAAAAGTTGATTTGCTGCCCAAATAATCGGGGACATTAAAGCCGTGTTTGACTGCTAAATAAGTGCGGTAGCCGTCGCCTTGAATGGCTTTTAACTTGAGAATGCTGCCAGCTTTTACGGGAATTGCTGTCCAAAACGGCACCGGTTCGCCGTTTAGCGTTCCCTTCATAGTTGCACCAGTCAAACTAATAACTGTATCAGCATTGAAGCGCAGAGTTGGGCCTGTAGCTGTGAATTCCAATCCTGCTGTCGATTCGGGATTTCCTACTAAACGATTTGCCAATCGAAATGCCAGATGATCCATCGGTCCAGAAGGCGGCACGCCAACATCCCAATAGCCAATCCGCCCCGGATAATCTTGAATGCTGCTGTAGGTTCCCCCATCCAATACATCGATCGTTAAAGGTGCGTATTCAAAAGAGTTTAAAAAGCGCGTGCTCAGTTCGCCCCGGCTGAATCGGGAATCGTCCAAAATCTGGCGGAGGTAATCTAAATTAGTTTCAATTCCCGCTATTTCACTGGCATCTAAAGCAGCTTTTAGTTTTACGATCGCCTGCGTTCGATTATCCCCGCAAACGATCACTTTGGCTAGCAGCGGATCGTAAAAAGGAGTAACCTCCGTGCCGGTTTCTATCCAACTGTCGCAGCGGACGTTTTCGGGAAACGCAACTTGATTCAGCAACCCGGAACTCGGCTGAAAATTCTTGCCGGCATCTTCCGCATAAATTCGCACCTCAATTGAGTGTCCCTGCGGCTGATAACGGTACTCTTCCAGGGGGAACAAATCTCCCGAAGCCTGTTTTACCATCCACTCAACGAGGTCGATGTTGTTGACAGTTTCAGTAACGCCGTGTTCGACTTGCAAGCGCGTGTTGACTTCCAAAAAATAAAACTGTTTCGCATCGACATCAAATACAAATTCAACAGTACCCGCTGACTGGTAATTTACCGCTTTTCCCAGCCGCACTGCTGCACGGTACAAGTGATTTCGCTGTTCGTCGCTAATACCAGGGGCGGGGGTTTCTTCAATTACTTTTTGATTGCGCCGCTGCACCGAACAATCTCGCTCGCCCAAGGCTATGACATTGCCTTTGCCATCTCCAAAAATTTGGACTTCAATGTGTCTGGCTGTTTGAATGTATTTCTCTAAAAAAACGCCGCTTTGTTTAAAATTGCTTTGACTCAAACGCTGTACTTTTTCAAATGCTTCTGCCAAATCTCGATCGCCAAAACAAGCCTGCAAACCAATGCCGCCACCGCCTGCGGTACTTTTGAGCATCACGGGATAGCCGATCGCCCCAGCCGCTTTTTGGGCATCCTCCAAACTTGCTAAAAGTTCACTTCCGGGAGTTAGCGGCACTTGATTTGCAGCGGCTATTTCCCGCGCGGTGTGCTTCAATCCAAAGCAGCGCAACTGACTCGGAGTCGGGCCGATAAATGCAATATTCTCGCTTGCACAAGCTTCGGCAAATTCAGCATTTTCGCTCAAAAAGCCGTAACCAGGGTGAATAGCTTGAGCTTTAGTTTGGCGCGCAACTTCGAGAATGCGATCGAACCGCAAATAACTCTCGGCTGCGGCGGCTGCACCGATACAAACCGCTTCGCTGGCGGCGAAAACGTGCTTGGCATGGGCGTCGGCTTCAGAATATACTGCTACCGAAGCAATTCCGAGGCGATCGAGCGTGCGGATAATTCGGCAGGCAATTTCACCGCGGTTTGCAATCAAAACTTTGTTAAACATTTAGGTAATTGCTGATTGGTATCTAGTTACATCTTGTACTAGCCTGAAGAACAGGCAAGATGCCTGTTCCACAAACATTAATTTTTGTTGTGGGGTGGGCTTCTAGCCCGCCCTAAAACTATCCTGAAGAACAGGCAAGATGCCTGTTCCACAAACATTAATTTTTGTTGTGGGGTGGGCTTCTAGCCCGCCCTAAAAC
>NZ_JAUBOX010000082.1:0-5861 GCF_036700445.1 Microcoleus sp. T3_B1 | reverse complement strand
TATCCTGAAGAACAGGCATCTTGCCTGTTCCACAAAGAGTGAATTTTCTTGTGGGGTGGGCTTCTAGCCCGCCCTAAAAAGAGTGCGGAAACAGTACATACCCTACATTTACACCGCATCCCAAACAATCAACTGAATCGGCGTAGGATTGTAAGCATTGCAAGGATTGTTCATTTGCGGGCAGTTAGAAATAGCAACCAGCGCGTTCATATCTGCTCGCAAATCAACTGTACTTCCCGGATCGGAGATGCCGTCAACAATTTCAAGCGTGCCATCTTCGCTAACCGGAACATTCATAAAAAAGTTGATATTGCTGACTAAATCTCGCTTGCCCAAACCGTGGGGAAGAATTGCGGCGAGGAAATTTTCAACACAGGCGTGCTGGTATTTTTTATCTAGTCCAAACCGCACCGAATTGCTCTCGCAGCTACAGGCGCCGCCGGAGGTATCGTGCCGCCCGCAGGAGTCAGCAATTATGGTCATCATGGCTCGCCCTTCGTTGGAAATGAGTTGGCTGTTTGTAGTGACAAAGATGTTGCCTTGATTGACGATCGTATCGGGGGCGCTGTAGCGTTCGGACGGGTCATCGGCATTGTAAACTAAAAAATCTACTGCTTGATTGCCGCCTAAATCTACAATGCGGAGAATCTGTCCTTTTTTGATGACACGAGACCAGGGATGTCTGGCGGGTAAAACTTCGTTATAAATTGCAGTTTTTGGATCGAGGATTTGTTGGGTAGTTGCAGTCATGGTTCACTTTTTGTGATGGAAGTGCAGAATTTTTCACCGCAGATTGATGCGGATAAGATTGAGTTGTGGAATCGGGTCTATTGCACGAACAAAGCATCGGTGTTGATGAACCCGCGCACTGCTTCCGGGTTGGCGGTGCGACACAAGTCGTCTGGTGCGGGTGCGGGGGATTTCACAATCTGAATTTGGATTGGTTTTGGATCGTAAATTGAACCAGGATGCAGGATGTGGGGGCAGTTAGAGATAATTGTCAATACGTTCATTTCGGCTCGCAAATCGATAAAACTCCCCGGTTTTTCGCAGCCTTCGCGAAACTCCATCGTGCCGTCTGGTTTGACGGCAATGCGAGTAAATAAGTTGATGTTGGGCATGATATCTTTTTTGCCCAATCCCCACCGAGTTAGGGCTTTGAGGAAGTTGTCGCGGGAGTTTTTCCAGTCTCCTTCGCCGTATTTTTTGGCATTGCTAATGGCGTTGCTGCATCCTCCTAGCAAATCGTGACAGCCGGAGGTGTCTTGGGTGATGGAAAATAGGATGCGCCCCATGTCTGTGTAGAGCACCATTCCTTGTTTGAGAAAGGCGTTGAATTGAATTTTGGCGGTGTCTGCTGCGTTGAAACGTTCGATCGCATTGTCGGCGTTGTAGCACAGCATGGAAACGCCGCGAGAGCCTTCTAAATCGGTGATTCGCAGGGTATTTCCCCGCTTGATGACTCCCGACCAGTACGCGCCGCCCGGTACGGTTTCTTCGATTAATACGAGGCCAGAATCAATTTGTGAGTTTGTGTCGATCGATAGTTGCACCATAAGTTCCTCTTGATGTATTTGGGTAGGTCAGCGAAATAAAACAATAGTATGTCTTATATCAAGTCCGGTTAATTACTTATAAATCCTATACGGGCATCGGCCAAATAGGGCATCGGGCATGATGGGACAAAAGTATTATAACTATTCAACCGGACATGATATTAGCTGCTCAACCCGCCTGAGCCCAAAGTAATATTTATACCGGTTTTCAAGCGTGGTGAGGTATGGGGGAGAGTCCTATGCCCATGCCCCATGCCCCATGCCCCATGCCCCATGCCCAGGAGTACCTCATTTACCTGAGAAAGGCTATACAAACCTATTTCTATTTAAGCAGCCATTGCAACTGCTTCCTGTCCGTGTTTCCGCATCAAATCCATGAGTTCGTCGCGGTAATCGTGGAATTTGGCGTGGCGTTTAACGCTGGGAGTGCGATCGGGCAAATTAATCGACATTTCCTTTCTCACTGTACCGGGACGAGCGCCCAAAGCATAAATCCGATTGGAAAGAAACACCGCTTCTTCGACATCGTGGGTAATCATAAAGATTGTAATCTCAGTGCGACGCCACAAATCCAGCATGAATTCGTGCATCGATTCTTTAGTGTGGATATCCAAGGCGCCGAAAGGTTCATCCATTAATAACACTTTAGGTTCAGAAGCGAGGGCGCGGGCGATCGCCACCCGCTGTTTCATCCCGCCCGACAATTCCTTCGGCAGCGACGAAGCAAACTGCGTCAATCCTACCACATTCAAATAATAGCTCGCTTGTTCGCGCCGCTTTTTCTTGGAAACGCCTTGAAGTTTGAGACCAAACTCGGCATTTTCCTGCACGTTCATCCAAGGATAAAGAGTGTAATGCTGAAATACCATACCTCGATCCGGGCCAGGCGAAACAACTTCCTTGCCGTCAATTTTCACTTCCCCTGTTGTCGGCTTGTCCAATCCCGCAATCTGCCTCAACAGAGTAGATTTGCCCGAACCGGATGCGCCTACCGCGCAGATAAATTCGCCTTGCTTGATGCTCATATTGATGTCCTTGAGGACAACTAATTTACCCTTTTTCGTTTCAAAGTTTTTGTGCAGATTGTTGATTTGCAGAAACATGAGTTTATCCTCTGTATTGTAAGTAAAAAAATGATACCATTCTGCCTTCTAACACCAAATCCTCGTTAGTAACTCTTTAGTCCGCGAAGGCGGACTTCGTTTGTGTAGAAGCGGTTTCAACCGCCGAGTACGATAAGAGTTTTTAACACTGATTTGTATAACATCTGCTTACTGTTTCTGACTTGACCATTTACAAGAAACCCGCAGCAGATATTGAAAAAGCAAGTCAAAACCCAGTCCGATCGCCCCAATGACAATCAGCCCCACAAAAATTTCATCGGTTCGGAGAAATCGACCGGCGACGCTGATCCGGCGGCCTAAGCCTTCGGTGGCGGCAATCAATTCCGACACGATTACCAATTGCCAAGCCGCAGCTAGGTTGATGCGGCTAGCATCAAGAATTCCCGGCAAAACGTGGGGAAAAATAACTTGAGTGAGGATTTCCCAGCGATTCCCACCTAACATATAAGTAGATTCGATCAAGTCTTTTGGAACAAACTTGACTGTATCCATTACCATCAGCGAATTGAAGAAAAAGACGCCGATAAATATCAGCATTATTTTGGGTTCTTCGCCGATTCCCAAGTAGAGAATTAGCAGGGGAATGAATGCTGGTGCGGGCATATATCGCATCAAGCCGAACATGGGTTCCAGCAAGGCGCGAATACTGGCAAAACTGCCCATCAGCACGCCAATGGGTATGGAAAAAACCAAGGCGAACAGAAAGCCAACTCCCACCCGCCACAAACTCGCTACCGTGTCTTTCAAAAGTTCGCGAGTGTTCCACAGCCGGCCAAATGCCTCTAAAACTTTGCCGGGGGAAGGCAAAAATTTGGGGTCTACGTTGGCGAAGGTTGTTACTAGCCACCACACCAGCAGCGGCAGTGCGATCGATGTCACCGTTAACCCAATATTGAGGGGTTGTGGTATCTCTTCCGCAATCCGCCAGAAAACGGTGGGATTTAGGCTTTTTTGCTTGAGGTGGGATTGGATCGATCGGCGTTCGGGATTTGGTGGCATGATTTAATTGCGGAACGGTTTGTCGAGTAATTGGAGTAGCTTTTTGGTATAATTTTTCTCAGAAAGATGAGGTACGACTGGGCATAGGGCATAGGGCATAGGGCATAGGGCATAGGGCATAGGGCATACCTCACTTTTTTGAGAACCGCTATATTCAAAAAAATAATATTGTTGAAAAATTTTTGTGTCTGCAAAATTGTAAATTCTGCCTTTTAGCTTTTACCTTCGGCATAAGCTTTTATAAAACGATCGTCAAATAAAGTGCTGATATCTGGTTGGGTTTTGGCTAAATTTACATCGACGAGAAATTTAGTCATTTCTGCCGCCGCAAACTGCAATGATGTCATGTCATTTCCCGGTTGAAAGGCTTTCAAGTTTTCTTCGATCGTGAATATCTTCGTGCCGTTTTCATATTCTTTGTATTCCTCAACGCTAACTCCGGCGCGGTTGGCTAGAATCTCGTAAGATTTCTCTTTGTTTGCTTTCATGTATTCCAATGTTGCAAACCATGAATTGACCAGGGCTTGTACTCGATCGGGGTGTTCGCCGATAAACTTTCGGGTGAATACCAAATGGTCGGAAATCGCCCCCGGAAAATCTTTGGAACTAAACAGTTCCTTGCTGTTCGATCGTTTTAATGCCTGCGTGGTAAACGGCGCAAATACTGCCACCGCATCGACTTGCCCTCCGACGAAAGCCGCCGCAGCTTTGCCTGTTTCCAGCGGTATAAATTGAATATCCTGCACTGATAAACCTGCTCTTCTCAGCCCTAACAGTAATAGAAAGTGATCGACTGTACCTTCTTCGGCTGCAACTTTTTTACCTTTTAAATCGGCAACGGAATTGATGCCTTCGGCGACAATCACTTTGTCATTTCCCGTCGAGTTGTCGTTGACTAAAACAATTACTTGGTCGGCGCCGCCGGATATTGAGTTTACTGTATCGCCGAGGGTTTGGCTGTTAGCATCTATCTGTCCTGCTGTGAGGGTGCTGATCGATTCTAAGTAGCCGTCAAACCATTTTAAGTCTACAGCAACATTGTTAGCTTCAAATATCTTTTGCTCTTTGGCAATTTGCCAAGGAAACCAGCCGGGCCACGCGCTGAATCCGAGGCGAACTGCGTTAGCACTTACTGAAGAAGCTGCTTCGCTTTCTGTCGTGGTTTTGATATAAATTGCCGGGTTGACGCAGCCGACAGCGAAAAACAAGGTGATGAAAAATATGGCGCAGTAGGATAAGGGCGATCGCGTTATTTTGGGCGAGGAATATCGGATATTCATAGCATATTCTGGTTGCTGGTTAGAGGTGAATATGTCGATCGAGCTTTTGCACCTTCTTTGGCTTCCTTAGCTTCTGCAAACCCCCCTGATATACAAGGATAAAGCCCGAGAGCTAACGAACCGAGTCTTGATGACCGATCGCGTTTCTCCCGGGCTTTTATCCCGCCGTGTAACTGGCTAGTGTTTCCCTCAAATTAATCAAATATTGGGAGAACCAGTCTGCTTCTCTCGGACCAGCACTTGAACTGTCTAAGCTGACTTAGAAACTGATTCAAATCGGAACCCTAGAAGCGGTTAAATTTTTCGTTTTTTGTCTGTATAAGTCCTGTTTGCAACCCAAGGAGTTATTCGAGACTGTTGGTAACAGCAATGCACTTAGCTTTTTTAAAGGTAAGCATACTGTAGCGTGCAATCCTACTAGATTGCTACGCTTCAAACCCTAACAGCAAACTTGATGCGAAAATGTGTAAAATGTTACAAAAAACCGTTTTTCTCGAAGTAAAATTAAAATTTTTGGAAGATTAAACCGGGCAATGAGATGGGGCGATGGGAAATCGCGAAGTTTACCTGCACAAAAAGACGAAACCCGCAAGGTCAGGGTTGAATATTTCTCAAGGAATACTTCGCTCCCTAGACTAGATGCAAGTACGATCGACAATGCGGTAAACTAACATCCTATTTGTAATAACGATCGCCTAACACAGCCTGTGAAGTCAAATCCGTTAGCATTGGAATTATTCATCTCTCTCCGATCTCCCTCTGCGTTCTCTGCGTTCTCTGCGGTTAAATCATCCTCATATAACCAGAAATGATATGAAGTCAAATCGTAAGGATTCAGGTCAAAAAAACTTAAGTGGCGGCATCTGGTAAAATAAAGGAATGAAAAAGCCCACAGCCACCAG
>NZ_JAUBOX010000187.1:0-2141 GCF_036700445.1 Microcoleus sp. T3_B1 | reverse complement strand
AATAACAAGCGCAACTATGAAATTTACAACCCGGTAACTGGACAGCGACTTTTATTGAGCGATCGCACTGCTAAATTGCTGGCTGTCAATGCCTATATGTTTTATCCACCTTTTCCGGAAAAAAAGATAGATTTGCTAACGCTGTTTCAGTATTCTCTGCGCGGTACAGGACGGGAAATTTTTAGTATTGTGGTGTTGGGAATTGCTGCGGCTTTAGCGGGTATGGTGGTTCCCCAAGCAACAGGTATCTTAATTGATACTGCCATTCCCGATGCCGATCGCGGGTTGTTGCTTCAACTCACTTTGGCCTTAGTAGCTGCTAGTTTTGGTGTAGCAGTTTTTCGACTGGCTCAAGGAGTTAACTTGAGCCGGTTTGGAATCTATTCCGTGTTCAGCTTACAGAGTGCCATGTGGGATCGGCTGCTCAAACTGCGACTTACTTTCTTCCGCCAGTATTCCTCTGGAGAGATGCTGTCCCGCGTTAATGCAATTAATCAAATTCGCGACAAATTGGGCGCTGATAAGTTAGATATCCTGTTCAGGAGTTTATTTTCCCTGCTCAATTTAGGACTGCTGTTTGTCTACAGTCCACCACTGGCATCTATTGCGGCTGTAATAGTCTTTCTCACTGTTATTGTCACAAGTATTGCCGGTTATTTCAAACGCCAGAAAACTGCTCGTCTGGAAGAACTCGAAGGTGAAATTGGTGGACTTACTATTCAGCTAGTCGGCGGAATTTCCAAATTACGAACTACAGGCGCGGAAGGACGAGCCTTTGCTTATTGGGCGAAGTATTATCAACAGCAACTGAAATTAATGCAGGATAACCAATGGATTGAAGATGCGATCGCTACTTTTAATCTTTTGCAGTCTAACCTAACCCTTATCCTGATTTTTTGGATGACTGCTAGCTTGCTGAATCAGGCACAAACAGATAGGATTACTACCGGAACCTTTCTAGCATTCAATGCCGCGTTTGCTATCTTTATTACAGGAGTAACAACTCTCAGCAACACGCTGATCGATATGTTAGAAATTGGGGTGTTGTGGGAACACGCCAAGCCGATCGCAGACGAATTGCCAGAGGTAGATTTAAATAAAGCCGATCCGGGGCGACTTTCGGGATATGTTAAGCTAGACCACGTTACCTTCCGCTATCGAGAAGATGGGCCATTAAATCTGGATGATGTGACCATCGAAGCCAAACCGGGTGAGTTTATTGCTTTTGTTGGTCCTTCTGGTAGCGGTAAATCTACCACTCTGCGGATGTTACTGGGTTTCGACGTTCCCGAACAGGGTACTGTCTACTACGACGGACAAGATTTATCGGGTTTAGATGTTGCTGCGGTGCGTCGTCAACTGGGTGTGGTGTTACAAAACGGGCGCATCAATAGCGAAAGCGTGTTTGAAAATATTAGCGGTGGTGCATTAATCGGTATGGAGGAAGCTTGGGATGCGGCGCGGATGGCAGGGTTTGCCGAAGATATTGAAAATATGCCGATGGGGATACACACGGTGATATCAGAGGGGGGTGCAAACTTATCTGGCGGACAGCGACAACGGTTACTGATTGCCCGTGCGTTGGTATTGAAACCGCGAATCATCTTTTTTGATGAAGCGACCAGTGCGTTAGATAATCGTACCCAAGCAATTGTGAGTGAGAGTTTGGATCGCCTGAAGGTGACGCGAATTGCGATCGCCCACCGTCTTAGTACCATTCGCAATGCCGATCGCATCTACGTGATTGAAGCCGGTCGTGTGGTTCAGCAAGGTACTTTTGAGGAGTTAGCTTCTCAGGAGGGTATGTTTGCCAAATTGATAGCGAAGCAGGGGAAAACCAAGAGATTCACTGCGGATAGCACGCAAGTTTAAGGAGAACCCCTGCCACTCTCCTACGTAATTTCTCGGAGGGCAAAGACTAACCAAGCGTGGCATACTTTTATAAGCCTCAAAAGTCATCTACCAAAAGAAAGATTTTATTTTATACTTAGAAGGGTGAGTTGGTTATAACTGACATCTTGCAGCAATATCAATAAGAGGATTTTTCGTGGGGTCGGGCGGGTCTATAGAACCTATTTGCAAGCTTTAAGGCTGTTGGCGAACCCGCCCCTACGGCTAATTGAGAATGGTGCAATATCTCA
>NZ_JAUBOX010000081.1:24891-36268 GCF_036700445.1 Microcoleus sp. T3_B1 | reverse complement strand
CGACTGGTCAGTTAATTAATTCTGATATCAACGCTTCGTACAACATCCTCAGAAAAGCAATCCCAAATGCGTTCAGCTTTCTTGATAGGGAGCTGCGTAGTTGGGCCAATGCGGGTCAATCCGCTCAAAGTAAAAGTGAATGGGGAGGGACTTGAAGCCTCCCATGCCTATAAATGACTATACTTTTACCAGCTATTATCCAACATCCCCTACAAATCCGAGCTCGACCGGGGGATTGGTGCGATGCCGCAAGTTCTAATTCGGTTGAAATCGGTTGCTGTTGCGGGACGGCCTGGCCGAACGGGATTTCCCAGACGTGTCACTACTCAAAGATAATTAACTAAGAACTGATAGCTCGTGGCCGACGAATTACAGCAGGCAAACTTTTTCTAGCGGACAATAGCGGTAGAGAGCTTTCTAAGCAAGGAGGATTTTATGCGTGCAGTGCTGATGGCTGGGGGATCGGGAACGAGGCTCAGACCCCTGACGTGCGATTTGCCCAAACCGATGGTGCCGATTCTTAATCGCCCGATCGCAGAACACATTATCAATTTGCTAAAAAGGCATCAGATTACGGAAATTATTGCGACGCTGCACTACCTTCCCGATATCATGCGCGAATATTTTACTGACGGGGCAGAGTTTGGCGTTCAAATGACTTACGCTGTGGAGGAAGACCAACCGCTGGGTACGGCTGGTTGCGTCAAAAATATTGCTGAACTGCTCGATCGAACTTTTCTGGTCATCAGTGGCGACAGCATCACAGACTTCGACTTAACGGCAGCGATCAAATTTCACCGCAGCCAGCAATCCAAAGCCACGTTAATTTTAACTCGCGTTCCCAACCCGATGGAATTCGGGGTCGTGATTACCGAGGAAAATTACCGCATCAGTCGCTTTCTGGAAAAGCCTTCTAGCAGCGAAATTTTCTCCGATACTATCAATACCGGCATTTATATTTTAGAACCCGAAGTCTTGGATTACCTGCCGACACATCAGGAGTGCGACTTCTCCAAAGACTTGTTTCCCCTGCTACTGGAAAAAAACGAGCCGATGTACGGGTACATCGCCGAGGGTTACTGGTGCGATGTCGGCCAGCTAGATGTTTACCGGGAAGCTCAGTACGACGCGCTGCGGGGAAAGGTCAAACTGGATTTGAGCTACTACAACGAAGTTCGATCGGGACTTTGGGTAGGTCAGAATACTTTTATTGACGATAGCGCGATCGTCGAAGTACCGGTCATGATCGGCAACAATTGCCGAATTGGAGCCCGAGTTAAACTCGATGCAGGTACTGTGATCGGAGATAACGTGACAGTCGGGGCCGATGCCAACCTCAAACGTCCCATCGTCTGGAACGGAGCAATTGTCGGCGAAGACGCTCATCTGAGGGCCTGCGTGATTTGCCGGAGTACCCGCGTAGACAGGCGCGCTCACGTCCTAGAAGGTGCTGTCGTCGGTTCAATGTCCATCGTGGGAGAAGAAGCACAAGTGGGGCCAAGCGTGCGCGTCTGGCCGAGCAAAAATATTGAATCCGGCGCTCTGTTAAATCAAAATTTAATTTGGGGAGAACAAGCTAAGCGGAATTTGTTCGGTCAGCGTGGCGTTCAAGGACTGGCAAATGTGGATGTTACCCCGGAATTTGCAGTAAAATTGGGCGCGGCTTATGGCTCGACTTTGAAACCCGGGACTGCGGTATCGGTTTCTCGTGACCAGCGGAGCATTTCGCGGATGGTTTCGAGGTCTTTGATTGCGGGTTTGATGTCGGTGGGAATTAATGTGATCAATTTGGAATCGACGGCAATTCCGATCGCGCGCACGGTTTCGTCTACGATATCCATTGCCGGCGGCATTCACGTTCGCATTTCGCCCGATCGCTCCGACCACATTTTAATTGAATTCTTCGATATCAAAGGCATCAATATTACTAAAGGAGCTGAGAAAAAAATCGAGGGGGCTTATTTTAAGGAAGATTTGCGGCGGGCTCTAATTCCCGAAATTGGAGAGATGACGTACTTTAACCAAGCTCTTGATGTTTACAACCGCATTTTTGAGCGGCAGATGAATGTTGAGGCGATACGCTACAGCAATTCTAAGGTGGTAATCGATTACGTTTACGCGGTTTCTGGAGCAATTCTGCCCCAAATGCTCGCCAAGTTCGGCTGCGATGCGGTGGTTCTCAATGCCAGTCTCAAGCAGACTTCTCTAAGCAACGGGGAACGGGAATATTTGCTCGACCAACTTGGCCGGGTGGTGAAAGCACTCAGCGCTAATTTTGGAGTGCAGGTATCGGCTAACGGCGAACAGCTCATTTTGGTAGATGAGTCTGGGATAGCGATTCGTGGGGAAATGCTGACGGCGTTGATGGTAAATTTGATGCTGACTTCTCATCCCAAAGGTACAGTAGTAGTGCCGGTGCATGCGTCTTCTGCGGTGGAGGCGATCGCCCGACGCTATCAAAGCAAGGTAATCCGCACGAAGGCGAACCCAACTGCTTTGATGGAAGCTGCTAACAGGAACCCGAATGTGGTTTTGGGCGGCAGTGGCCTTATGGGTTTTATTTTCCCGCAGTTGCATCCCGGATTTGACGGAATGTTCTGCATTGCTAAAGTGATAGAAATGATGACGATTCAGGAGCGATCGCTCGGACAGATCAAGGCGGAACTTCCCCGCATCACCCACCGCAGTTACAGCGTCCGCTGTCCTTGGACTATCAAGGGTTCGCTGATGCGACATTTAGTAGAAACTCATTCGCCCGATCGTTTAGAATTATTAGATGGAGTGAAGATTTTTAACTACAGCGACGACAATTGGGTATTAGTTTTACCCGATGCTAGTGAACCAACCGTTCATATCTTCGCCAACAGTGAGGATCGAGATTGGGTATCTGAAACGTTGAAGGAGTACCGCGCCCTCGTTCACGATTTTGTCAGTCAAGCCGAGGCGGCGGTTCTCCAAGATAAATTTGGTCACGTGTAATCGGGAATTGGGCATTGGCCAAACAGGGCATTGGCAATGGGGAATTGGTAATGCAAAAGTAAAAAAATAAAATGCGTTATTTTAAGTTTTACCTTTTTACTTGAAAGTTCATGCCCAATTCCCAATCCCGAAGTCCCTGCGCGGGCCAATTCCCAATTCCCGATGCCCAATTCCCGATGCCCGATGCCCAATTCCCAATTACGCACAGATAACAGGTCACTAACCCCACCCTAAAAGGGATGGGGCTTGAAAGAGGGAGCAACACCCGCTTCTTAATTCAAGACTAAAACAGTGTCTAGCCTGCGTCTTCAAGACAAACTGAGCCATCTGGGAGTGGTATCCCAACTGACGTTAAGAATACCTCCCTAGTTTTTAACCGCTCGGATGTGCCAGTGGCGAAGGGAAATACAAACCTAGAAATAGGACTTACCGTAAATGTTTGTTCCAGTCTTAGATAGCGAAAACAGACCCTTAATGCCGACAACTCCAAGCAGGGCAAAGCGTTGGATTAAGTCTGGCAAGGCGACACCATTTTGGAAAAAAGGAGTGTTTTGCGTTCGACTCAACATAGAACCATCCAACACGCACCGCCAACCAATTGCAGTTGGTATCGATCCCGGATCGAAGCGAGAAGCGTTTACGGTTAAATCCAAAGCGCATACTTATCTCAACATTCAAACCCATGCTGTTGATTGGGTGAAAGACCATGTTGAGATCAGGCGAAATATGCGGCGCGCCAGGCGTTTTCGCAACACGCCATGCCGCAAAAACCGAGCCAACCGACTGGTCAACAAATATCGACTGCCTCCATCAACTAAGGCGAGGTGGCAGTGGAAATTAAGGATAGCTAAATGGCTGACTTTGATGTTCCCAATATCAACTTTCGTTGTAGAAGATATCAAAGCCCGAACCTGGAAAAACGCACGCAAGTGGAATGTATCGTTTAGTCCGCTAGGAGTAGGCAAGCAATGGTTCTATGCAGAGCTTGAGAAAATCGCTCGTGTTGAAACTAAGACGGGCAATGATACTTATGAATTACGTCAATTGAGTGAACTCCTCAAGTCAAAGCAGAAGCTATCAAACAAATTTGAGGCACACTGCGTTGATTCTTGGGTGCTAGCTAACTGGTGCGTTGGGGGGCATTTTAAACCCGATAACACTGCATTGATAGAAGTAATTCCTCTTGAGTTTCACAGACGCCAGTTACACCGATTGCAACACGCTCCGGGTCACATCCGTTCGAGGTATGGCGGCACTTTGAGTGCGGGATTCAAACGCGGTTCAATCGTCAAACACCGAAAGTATGGGTTTTGCTACGTAGGTGGCTGGCAAGAGTCGCCTACGAAGAAAGACCCAACTCGGAAAACAATTAGTTTGCACAGCTTAGGTACTGGCAAACGGTTGTGTCAAAATGCGTTGTCTGCGGATTGTAAGTTTTTGTCTTACAACTCGTGGCGCATTGCAAATTAATTGTAAAGCCGTCCTAGAAGGACGGGGTTTCACACCCATTTTTCTGATGAATAGCTGCATTTTGATGGCGGAAATAATTCAACAACCGCAACTCCGTTATACTCCTGACAATCAACTTCAAATCGCTGAGATGCTGGTGCAGTTTCCAGGCCCAAAACCTGAAGATCCGCCCGAACATTTGAAAGTGATAGGATGGGGAAATTTTGCTCAAGAAATTCACGAAAAATATCACGAGGGCGATCGCGTGATTATTGAGGGACGGCTGAGCATGAATACGATCGAAAGAGATGGTATTAAAGAAAAGCGCGCTGAACTGACAGCTCAAAGGATTTACAGTGTCGGGGCCGATGCCATGAGTTCGGCTCCCCCAGCTAGAACCGCCCCGGAACCGGCTCAAATTCGCGACAGCGCCCCGGCTAATGTGCCGAGCAATGTAGTACCTTTAGGCTCGCACAAGCGCAGTCCTAACAGCGCTCCAGGCGGCGCTAACCGCACGTCTAGTTCGGATTGGAACTCGCATCAGTCTTCAAATTCTGAGTCCGATCGCCAGTCGGGTTCGTCTAACGAAGCTGACAATCCCGATTACGATCCGATTCCATTTTAAAAATTAGGGTGCATCACTTTACAACTCGACTGTTCGATCGAAAGTGAGGCACCTTAATTTAAGAGCGATTCCCTACGGGATAGCTTCGCACGCGCGTACTTCAGGAAAAAAAGGGCGCTCCTCTTCGAGGGCTGCGCTAACAAACTTGGCCCAACTACGAGCTCTCATTGCAAATTTTACAGCTCGATCGTCACAACTTTTTTCTTGCTTTTTTCGTCGCGCAGCACGACGGTATTGTAGGGTGATGTATCCGTCCCCACCGGAATTGGCAGCTTAAAGCTGCTGCTCTTATGCTTAACTTCGCCTAAATCTATGCTTTTCGTTATATTGCCATCTGTTGCCAGATAAGCGCTAAGTTCGCCTTTATAATCTTCAATCAAAAAGTCTCTGAAGAAAAGGACTTCCCCAGGACCATCGACATCGATAGCAAGGATGACCGTACCGCTAAACGTTGCGCCTTTTTCTTCTTCATCAACCGTCGCCATTTTAATTTCCGAGGGGTCTTGACCGGACATATCTGGCATAAATTTTTTCTCCTGAGCAAAGCGCAATAATTAACAAGAAGCTTACCTGACGCTAGGGGCGATCGCAAAACTCTTAGGAGGTATTTCTGCATCGGTCTTGCTTCTCTCTAAGGTTAGAGAAGCAGGCGATGCAGAATTATACCACCAATCCTGTCAATTCTTGAATCAGTAAGGAATGAGAATTAAATAACTTCCACTCTTGAAAGTGGGATGGGCGTCCCGCCCGTCCAAAAAGGATGGGCGGGACGCCCATCCCACAATAACAATTAAAATTGTAAGTTATTTAATTCGCGATCCTAAGTACAGACCGTTAAAATGCTCTCTCTAATACCCCCAAGTCTCGCAAACACCGCAGCGTTAATTCGATTCGATATTTAGCATCCTTACTGTTGAGTTTTTAAGCGATTGGGTGGAGAATTAAGCCAGATGTTTTTGATGATTTAAGAGCGATCGCACTTCAGTCAATAAAGGGCGATCGCCCTTAAAGATTATTCTTTCCAGTAACGGGTTAAAATCCGCATTACTTCGCCTGCGATCGGGGACGGTAAAGGCGGGCTCCATTCACCAACTTCTGCAAAACCCAAAACGTGCAGCAGATTGATGAGGCTTTCGACTCCTTTGGGAATCCCGCAAATCAACAATCGGATCGGTTGCTTTCCGATGGGTGCGTCGGGAATTTCTTCGCGCAGGAGTTCGGGAACTGACTTGGGCTGTGATATCATCAGAAAAATGGGTAGAAACCCCGTCCTTTTAGGACGGCTTTACAATTGAATGGGGGGGGGAGGATTAGTCCCCCGTTAAGCTTGCTACCGCCTTGGAACTACTAAATGCCGTGTACTTTTGTGCTGTACTTTCGTCGGGACAATTGCCGGCTGACACTCTTTGTCCTGTACGCATAGCAAGTGGCGGTAAGCCCGTGTGTATATATCCCTTCGCTACTGACTATTCGTTCTTGTTACAGACTAGGGAAGCATCCAGTAACGTCGTTCGGTGTACCACCACCAGATAGTTCAGTTTGGGTTCTTGACCCGCAAGCTAGACACTGTTTTAGTCTCAGATTTAAAAGGTGGTGAGCCTTTCTCTTCTTTGCCCCATGCCTTTAGGCTGGGGTTGGTGACGAGTTTTAACTACAAAATAGTCGGATAGCGATCGCCCTTAAGTTTTCCAGGCCCAGGGGCGATCGCTTTTCCGTTTGTACATCCTCAGCATAGTTCATTTTCTGAACTTAGTCAACTGCCAACCTCAAATAATTTACCGTAGCGGTTAAATAAAGGATAGTGAAGGTTGCGGGATGGTAACATCAGCTTGCAAACTCCAGGCTATTAATTGAGCATCAACAGTGGTCATCCGTTGGAAATTGGCAGTTGTAATGGCCGAGCGTAATATCAGCAACAAAGAGTTGGCTGCTTTGGTGGGGATGCACCCAACTTCGTTTTCGAGACTCAAAACCCGCCGTCGCCTCACGAGAATTGACGAATCCACTCTCAATGCTCTGTGCAAAGCACTAAACTGCCAACCGGGCGATTTAATGGTGTATGAGGAAGACCAGCCCGATCGCACTTAAAAAACCGACTGCGGTTAGGAGTAGGGTTGACAGCGACGCACACTACACATTCGTGAAGCGAAGCTATCCCGTAGGGAATCGCACAATTTCCAGTGCAAAAACGCGAGCAAACTCAGCGACAACGATCGATCGCACTCGATCGACCTCAATTCCGGGAATAAACTGCTCTAAACTGCCAACAGGTCGATCGGGAATCCCGCAAGGTACAATTTGCCCAAAACCGGCCAGATCCGGACAAACATTTAAAGCAAAACCGTGCATCGTAATCCAGCGGCTGACTTTAATGCCGATCGCACCTACCTTGCACCCATCCACCCAAACTCCAGTCATACCGGGAACCCGCGAACCCTTCAACCCCAAAACTTCCAGCACCCCCAGCAGCACTTCCTCCAACTGTCGCAAATACCAGTGCAAATCAGGCTGGTGGCGCCGCAAATTTAAAATCGGATAGCCCACCAATTGGCCCGGACAGTGGTAAGTCACCTCGCCGCCCCGCTCAACTCGGTGCAGTTCCGGCCCAGTTTGACTTGGGTCAAATTTCAGAAATTCCAACTTCGCGCCCTGTCCCAAAGTGTAAACCGGCGGGTGTTCCAGCAAAATCAGGACATCTGGCAAATCTGGCTTGTCGCGGCGTTCTTGCACAAGTTTTTGCTGGATTTCCCAAGCTTGGGAGTAGGGAACTTGTCCCCAATCGAGGAGCAAGCAGGGTGGTGCATTTAACTGTTGAGGGATGAGAGGAGAAATCATGCAAAAAAGTCAATAGTGTTATTACGGAATATTGGCGCAGTTTAAATCAAGAATTGTCAACATATAATAAAAGATTTGGAAGATAAGTGTTTTCCAGAATACATAGTGCTACTGTATAAAATATACCCAAGTATAAAGAAGGGAGGGAGCTCTATGAAGCTTGTTATCCAGGGTAAAAATATAGAAATCACCGATGCGATTCGCGAGTACGTCAATCAAAAGGTTGAAAAGGCAGTTAGCCATTTTCAAAATTTGACTACAGAAGTGGACATACATCTATCGGTGGCTCGTAACCCCAGGATCAATCCTAAGCAGACTGCTGAGGTGACAATTTATGCTAACGGCAGCGTTATTCGGGCTGAAGAAAGCACGGAAAGCCTGTATGCCAGCATCGATTTGGTTGCCGACAAGATAGCTCGTCAACTGCGGAAATTTAAGGAAAAACGCCACGACAACAAGACCCA
This sequence comes from Microcoleus sp. T3_B1, assembly GCF_036700445.1. NCBI lineage: Bacteria > Bacillati > Cyanobacteriota > Cyanophyceae > Oscillatoriales > Microcoleaceae > Microcoleus > Microcoleus sp. T3_B1. Next base: position 27,916 of record NZ_JAUBOX010000081.1, on the reverse strand, counting down.
CAGTAGTGTTAAAACGGTTACGGCAGTTGAAGAACATCCTGTAGTAGCGGATCTAATTGGCGATCGAACTCCCGAACTTCCTGCTGAGGTGGTACGGACTAAGTATTTTGCTATGCCTCCAATGACTGTGCAACAAGCTTTGGAACAATTGCAGATTATCGATCACGATTTCTATATGTTCCGTAATGCGGAAACAGACGAAATTAACGTACTCTACGAACGCAAGACTCACGGTGGCTATGGAGTTATCCAACCCCGCCACAGCAACGGTAACGGTAATAGCAAAAATGGCAAAACTGCCGAAAGCGCTACATCTGAAAAATCGAGTGTTGCAAAAAGCTAGATAATTGCTGAGTGCTAATTGTTAATGGGTGCAAGCCGTTAGCAAAAAAGGACTAAAGTTCTCACTACAAACTCCTGGTTCGTAGTAAGGACTGTAGTCCTTTCTTGGTTTTTTAGAGAATCAGGACTGAGGTGCTGACTACGAACAAGTGGTAAAATCTGTCTTTACCAGCTAGCTGTATCTGGCGACTAAATCTTTCGCTGCTTGTCGGTGTTTTTCTACCAAACTCGGCGGGGAAAGCACTTGGGCGCTATCCATATATCTTTGCACCCACAGACTGAATTCGTTCTCTGAGCGATCGGGCAAATCTATCTGATAATCAACATACAGCAGATTGCCAAAACTGTCCCTCGGCCCTTCCTTAATTTTTTGTCGCGGGTGTCGCCGCTCTCCCTCTAGACTCCTTGCGCTGCCTGGGGTGTAGAATGGAGGTGAAACTAATTGAATGGAATGTATGCGGAAGTTAGTTTTCTCAGATACAGAAATGTTTTATCGTGAGCTAAAGACAGCCTTGGAGCAAAGTGAGCAAGTTGAAGTTATTACAGACTACGAGCGATATTCAGACCTTCCAGAGAAGTTAAAAACCATTTTTGAGTTACACAAGAACAAATCGGGAGAGTGGGTAAATATAGCTACAGGCGCATTCATCCCTTATTCTGCTGGGGTTACTGCGCTTAACTACTCTGCCCTCTATATTTTTGCTCATGCAGCAGGTGCAGGTGCTATTGGATTCATAGTTGGTGGTCCTGTTGGAGCAGCAGTTGGCGCGGGTATCGGAGCCTTAGTTGGAACTGTTGCTGTTGCGACATCAAGCGGAAGGCATCATGTAGATATAGAAATTGAGGCGAATGGTAAACTCCGGCTTAAGATTAGCCCAATCCATTGAACAACGCGACACTCCCCACTCGCTGGGAAAACTAATTGAATGGGAAGTTTGTTAACTCTGGGGTCAAGTGTGATAATCTGTGTTGGTACTCCCCACTCGCTGGGGAAACTAATTGAATGGAAACTCGAACCCGCAGTGTGTCGCCGTCATGTACAGACTCCCCACTCGCTGGGGAAACTAATTGAATGGAAACGACTTCGCAGCCGAGTAATCCGCACAAACGGGACTAACTTCCCACTCGCTGGGAAAACTAATTGAATGGAAACTAAAACGCTTATCCTGGGGTGTTCCGAATACTTCTACAAACCTCCCCACTCGCTGGGGAAACTAATTGAATGGAAACGCAACCCTCCAATCAAGAGCGTTTCCGAGTGCTGCCTCCCCACTCGCTGGGGAAACTAATTGAATGGAAACTTAAAAAAGCAGCCAAGGTTTCCATCTTAACTGCTTTCAATTTTCCCATTCACTAGAAAAATACACGACTTACGCACTCATACTAAAGAAACCGGGTTTTTTACCTAATACGTGGGTTCCCACCCAGGATTTTCGTAAAAAAACCCGGTTTCTGACTTCCCCTGCATCCTGGACTAAACTAATTGAACAGAAACTCCCTACAAAAGCAAATCCTACAGCAGTACAAATCCTGTCAATATATACTTTTTTTTGACTTTTGCTACAAACATTAACATAACTCCTGGCCGGACACGGCAATGCCGTTTCCCTACCGATGAGAACCTCTAATTTCTATGGATCAATATTTTTCATAATTAGTATAATATTTTCTCCTGTCAATCTAGCATCCCCGTCTCAGTTCAATATTCTTCAATAGGCTTGAGCTAAAAAAGGGCGATTTATCAAACGATGTAAACAATAGATTGCGACTTCCGCGCCAATATCGAAGAAACCGGGTTTTTTAGCTAATCTGCTAGATACAGCAAATCATTTTCGTAAAAAACGCGGTTTCTGGCAACCCGCGCGCCATCTAACTTTTGATGGTTTCTAAAGTTTTGAGTGCTTCTGCAACGTGTGCTTTGAAGTCTAACATCGAGTCAAAAATATGCTTGACAACGCCTTCTTTGTCAATGACATAAGTTACTCTACCGGGCATAATCCACAGGGTAGCTGGAACTCCGTATAATTGCCGCACTTTGTTGCCAGTATCGCTCAGAAGTGTAAAGGGTAGCTGATATTTTGCCGAAAATTGCTGGTGCGATTGTTGCGAATCTTCGCTAATTCCTATGACTTCTGCACCTGCGTCTTTGAAGACTTCGTAGCTATCTCGAAAAGCGCAAGCTTGGGTTGTGCATCCGGGTGTGTCGTCTTTGGGGTAAAAGTAGACTATGACGTTTTTTTTACCTTTAAAATCTTTGAGGCTGACTGATGTGCCAGTTTGAGATGGTAAGGTAAAATCGGGTGCGGTGTCTCCTACTTTGACGGTCATGTTTTTTTAACTTAGTAGATGTGTTTGCGGGAAATTTTAACTTTTGTTATTGTACAGTTTTTTGTGACCAATAGTTCGCACTTGCGATCGCCCGCTGCGACAGCCTCCCATTTTTGCTTTCTCGCACTGCTAAAAAAAACCGTTTTTACCAAATCTGGATGCAGCCGACGATTCGCAGTTACGCGGATTAATTGAAGAGGCTCTTTTGAACCGCACCTCCACGGGGATTAACGAAAATTCTTATTAACAATGGGATGGGCGGGGCTGAAGCGTTACTACTGAGATGCTGCACCATTCTCAATAAGCTTTTTATGAACAGGCAAGATGCCTGTTCCACAAGAAAATTCACTCTTTG
>NZ_JAUBOX010000081.1:200-24791 GCF_036700445.1 Microcoleus sp. T3_B1 | reverse complement strand
TGGAACAGGCATCTTGCCTGTTAAGGGCCTGTTCCACAAGAAAATTCACTCTTTGTGGAACAGGCATCTTGCCTGTTAAGGGCCTGTTCCACAAGAAAATTCACTCTTTGTGGAACAGGCATCTTGCCTGTTCTGTTAAGCGAGAATGGTGCAAGATGTGAGTTACTACAAAGTTATTTGTTATCGGCCTTTAGTTAAATTTTTCAATTCCCGCCATATTGGAGGAATTTGGCCGGAGTGTGTGCGGGGCTGGGTGAGGATTCCTTGAGTGGGACTGAACAGCAATGATAGCACAAATAACCCCGATGCAACTAAAACTATTGCCGGGCCGGATGGTAAGTTATAAAAGTAGCTGAGATACATTCCGCTAATGCTGGAAATAACTCCGATTATTGCGCCTAAAATCATTACTTGGTGCAGACGAGTGACTAGGAGATAGGCGGTACTTGCGGGTGTAATTAATAGGGACAAAACTAGCACTACGCCAACGGCTTTGAGGCTGGCAACTATTGTAAGGGCGATGAGTACCATCAGTCCGAAGTTGAGCAGGTTTACTGGCAAACCTGTTGCTTGGGCTCCTAATGGATCGAATGTGTAAAATAGCAGTTCTTTGTAAAAGAATACTACAACTAATAAGACTACGGCGACTATGACGGCTGTGTCGATCGCATCTTGGGGGGTAACGCCGAGGATGTTGCCGAACAGAAAGTGGTTGAGGTCGATTTTGTTGTCTTTTTGGACGATCGTAATTAGGGTGATGCCGAGGGCGAAGAATGCCGAAAATACGATGCCCATTGCGGCGTCTTCTTTGATTGTCGATCGAGCTTTGATCCAAGCTATGATTACTGTACTCAAAACTCCGGCAATGAACGCGCCGATAAAGATATTTCCTCCGAGGATAAATGCGATCGCCAATCCGGGCAAAACCGAGTGGCTGATGGCGTCTCCGAGCAAGGCCAGCCGCTGTACCATTAGGTAGCTGCCGACGATCGCGCAGACGATGCCGACGAGAATGGCAATTAGGAGCGATCGCTGCATGAATCCGTACTGCAACGGCTCAATTAAGGTTTGTAGCATAAAATTATAAAATCACACCTAACTAATGACTAACAACCAAACTAAACCGGTTTGATCTGAGATGTTGCACCATTCTCAATAAGCTTTTTAGGAACAGGCAAGATGCCTGTTCCACAAGAAAGAAAATTCACTCTTTGTGGAACAGGCTTTTCGGCCTGTTCTTGAGGCCTGTTCCACAAGAAAATTCACTCTTTGTGGAACAGGCCGGAAAGCCTGTTAAGCGAGAATAGTGCAAGATGTGAGTTGGATATGAGATTTATCGTTGCCCAATTCAAGATTATCAAAAAAACCGCGTTCAAGAGTGTAACTCCTAGATTAATGACCAAGAATTTCTTGATGGTACCCGCCACGTGATTTATCCGTGGAATCCCAAATCGAAAATCGAAAATCCTCAAGCCCCCGCATTTATCCGCGGGGTCAATCTAAAATCTAAAATCTAAAATCTAAAATCGATTGACTGCTGGCTAATTAAGCTGCTTGTCCGGCAAAGAACATTACTTGTCCGCCGTAGGCGCGGTAAAGGTTTTCTTTTGTTAGCACTTCTTGGCGAGAACCAGCGGCAATCAATTCTGTATTTAGCAAAATTAAATCGTCAAAATTGGTAATTGATTCGCCTAAGTCGTGGTTGACTACTAAGACGATTTTCCCGGCATTTGCTAGCTCGTGGAAGATGTCAAAAATGATATTTTGAGTTTTTTGGTCAACGCCGACGAACGGCTCGTCAAAGCAGAAAATAGCGGCTTCTTGGGCTAAAGCTCTAGCTAGAAATACTCGCTGTTGCTGTCCGCCGGAAAGTTGCCCGATCGGTCTGTCTTTGTAAGCACTCATGCCTACTCTTTCTAAGGCATCGGCGGCAGTGCGGCGGCTAGCTGCCGAGAAGCGGCGAAACCATCCGGCTTTTCTGACTCTTCCCATCATCACGACATCCCAAACGGTGGCGGGATAGTTCCAGTCAATTTGCGATCGCTGGGGCACGTAGGCTACTGTTTCGAGTCGATCGGCGATCGCTTCTTCGCCCCAGGTAACAGTGCCGCGATCGGCGGGAATTAAGCCCAACATTGCTTTAATCAGGGTGCTTTTGCCGGCACCGTTGGGGCCAATAATACCCGTCAGCCTTCCCGGTTTGACGGAAAGATTGATATCTCTGAGTGCCTCTACCGTGCGGTAGTTTACTGCTAAGTGCTTAACAGCGATAATTTCAGTGTCCGTAGCGCTGTCTTTGAGGTGGCAAACCATTTTAGACCAAGGATTCTCGTTGGGGAAGGCGGCGGTATTCATGGCGGTGAGTCTATCTCCTTTTTATTAAGTTTACTGTAAAAATGAAAAGAATATGAAATCATCGGTAAATAGGAATAATTTGGAACGCACCAGAGGTAGATAATGCGACACTGCAAGCTCGAAACCCCTCAAACCATAGGTTTGGCGGCGAAAATCTCAAGTCGGTTAAAACTGATATCTTCCACCCTTCTCAATAACAGGCAAGATGCCTGTTCCACAAAGAGTGAGTTTTCTTGTGGGGTGGGCATCCTGCCCGTCAAGAACGGGCAAGATGCCCGTTCCACAAAGAATCAGTTTTCCTGTGGCACAGGCATCTTGCCTGTTCCTAAGCAAGTTATTGAGAATGGTGTCAGATGTGACTTAAAACTGATATCTTCCACCCTTCTCAAGAACGGGCAAGATGCCCGTTCCACAAAGAATGAGTTTTCTTGTGGAACAGGCATCTTGCCTGTTCCTAAGCAAGTAATTGAGAAGGGTGTCAGATGTGAATTAAAACCGACGGCAATTGTGAAGCAACTTGATAAAGGGGAGTTTAGCCGTGAATCGGGGATTGAAACCGCCGCCCCTGGATGGGACAAGTCCAAGGCATTTTTTATCAGAACTATTGCCTGCGGCATTTTGACTTTGGGTTTATTTAGTTGCGCTCAAACCCAGGGCGATCGCCTCTCTCCAGAGGCAGATGCTAAACCGAAGGTAGTTGCTACTAGCACAATTATTGAGGATTTGACCGATCGACTAGCGGGTGGCGAAGTTCAGCTAACAGGAATTTTGCAGCCGGGAACAGATCCTCACGTTTACGAACCCGTGCCAAAAGATTCTCAAGCTTTAGAAGAAGCTAACTTAATTTTGTATAACGGTTACAATTTGGAACCGGGATTAATTAGGATGATGAATGCCGCCGGAATTAAGGCGCGGAAATTAGCAGTGGGGGAAGTTGTCAAGCCTTTGCTACTGAATAAACAAGGCAATACTGTACCAGATCCGCACGTTTGGGGAAATGTGGAAAATGTAGTTCAAATGGTGGAAGCAATTCGGGATGCGCTAATCGAACTGTCGCCGGAAGATCGGGAGAAGTTTACGCAGAATGCTGTGAAACTTACTGAAGAGCTAAAACGTTTGGATATTTGGATCGAAAAAGAGATTAAAACTATTCCAGAAAAGCAGCGCAAATTAGTCACAAGTCACGATGCTTTTCAATATTACAGCCGCGCCTACGGATTGGGAGAGGCTAACAGTTTGATCGGGATTAGTACCGAGGAACAGCCGAGCGCTCAAACGGTGCAAAAGTTAGTAGAATCGGTGAAATCTGCGGGAGTTCCTGCTATTTTTGCTGAGACTACAATTAACCCGCAACTGATTAGAACAGTGGCGGAGGAAGCGGGGGTGAAATTGGCGGCGCAGCAACTTTATTCGGATTCGATTGGGGCACCCGGAAGCGAGGGCGATTCTTATGTGAAAATGATGTCGGCTAATACTCGCGCCATCGTCGAAGCTTTGGGGGGGAAATACACGCCGTTTGAAGTTAGCAAGTAGCAAGTATGGTGCGTCAGAATAGTTTTATTTTCTGTGCGGATAGGGTGACAGCTAACTAATACCAGTTTCAAACAAGGATGGAACTGTAGGTAATATCTAAACCCCAATAGTTATCCTTGATTCCCAATCTAAAATCTAAAATCTAAAATCTAAAATTGTCTGACGCACCTACAAGTTTCAGTTTACCTGCTTCGACAAAATTAAATTAAGCACGTTCAACTCGTTGGAACTTAAAAGATATTTATCTGTGAAAATCTTTTCTCTACTTTGCTCTAAACTGTAGCTTCTAAACACGATAAATGGAAAGTCTTGATACTTGTGCCCGATCGGCATTACACTGTCTATAGGGTAGATCGATCGCACATAAGCCGACAAAATATCCCTAAACCGCCTGTCTTCCGGTTCTTCCAGCCTGCTGTCAGCAAAATACTCCTGCATTTCCTCCCCGCTGACAAAAGCAAAAAGCGGTATGGCATAATAGCGATCGAACTGCTGACTCTGCTGTTCGAGATACTGAGTTTTCTCGACTTCGCTGTTGAGAAATTGCAATAACTCGATCGCACCTCCTGTTATAGCCGATATTACATTCTCCGGGGACGAATCGCTATCCCTAATTAGACGCATTTTGTGCAGCAACTTCTTCTCTAGACATTCCTTAATTTCTCGATGCAGCGACATCTGGTATGTTTCTACCAAAGTGCGATCGGCTAGAGGTACGATCAACAAACTACCGCAAACATGACCGAGTTCTAAATTATCATAGCTCAACAAACCATCCAGCGGATTACACTTCTCCAAAAATTTACGATTAAAATCATCCCGCATTTCCAGGTAAGAGTTGCCCTTTTGACGCGAGTCATCAGAATTCGTCAAAACAAACTCCCCGCGACTCAAAAGCTGTTCCAGGCTCGTATAAACCTCCTTAAACAACATATTTCCTCGCTGGCTCTCGCTCTTTAGTGTCTTAATTAGAGCCGCCATTTTGCTGCTAAAAGTATCCCCGACTGCGGAAACCGACTTACCGCCGATGGGAATCATCAAAAACTTTTCCCTACCCAAATATCCATATCCCACAATCCGCGTCATCACCGCAGTCTTCAGAATTAGCAGTAAATTCAACAAACTCAACTTGCTTTCTTGTAAAGAAAGTTCCGCATCATCAGCGTAATAAACTGCTGTATCAGACAGATAAAAAACCAATTCTTTGTCTTCACCATCAAGGGTTTTACCGTTATCATATTCTCCGCGTCCCCGATAAATCACCTGTATGATTTCCATCAGATTTTTCTCAATTTGGAAGCGGGGAATATCCACTAAAATATGCTTAGTTTTTGGGAAAGAAAGTCCACGACTTCCCGATGCAGTCATAAAGATTACTTTAGCTGTATTTTTGTATTTCTGTATTTTTTCTTTCTCCTCTTCCGAGATATTCGCGTGGACTTCCAGATAATCGGTATAGCGATTAAATTCTCGCTCATTTTGGATTTTATCAATCAACTCCGCCAATCTTCGCTTATCCTGAATGTAGACGATAATTTGTTCAACTCCCGGTATTGCTAACCGCTGATTGATATCCTCAATTATTTGAGACTGTACCCGTTTTACCAAATCATAATTTAGTTTTAAAGAAATATCTTCAGTGAATTTAACAGCTTCTACAAACACCTTGTAAGTTATCTCTAAACTGCTAGCCGGATAGGAATTCGTATTGATAAGTTTAGCAGCTAATCGTTTAAATTCAAAAGGAATAACTTGTAAAGGCGGGATTTCCTCAGAAGTTTTTGGGAGCTTTTTGAAATATATTTTATCCGGTTCCGGCGAGGTATCATCGAGGTGTTGTTTAATCACATCCGGGTCAACAATCGAAGCATCGGCTACAATAATTTTAGTATTAAAACCGTGTTTTGGGTTGTGCAAGTCATATTTGTTAAGCAGCCTACCAATTCCATGCAAAAACTCAACGCCGCCGTCGTCTCCAGTAATTTCATCGATCATAATGAAAATGTGTTTGATGCGGCTGGAGATTTCTTGCATTTTAGGAGAAATGACTGCTTTTTCCCCCTTGTTGTAAGCATCTTGAAATATTTTCTCTAAATGCTGGAGAGTATTTTTTCCGGTTTCTGTCACCTTTAAAGACTGAATGGAAACGGTAGCCACGATATTGTTCGATGTTTTACGATTGATGAGCGAATATATTCCCTCACAAACGCTATTTAGCACTCCATGCTTTTTGCCTATCCTAGGTTTGATTACTGTTTCTCCCTTCCTTTCAAGTTGCGGCTGGTGATATTCCTTCCGCTGCATTTCGGCCCTGTTGTTGATGAAGTGGACACTTTTTTGTTGAAAATTTTCGTGATGATTATTTGCGACGTAGTTGACGGTACATTGTCCAAAATTGCTGTCTATAGTATCGGAACTTGAGTTAATGCAAAATAAGCGATTGTCGCACAGCAAACCAGTCTTTTTGTCTCGAAATTTATCGATGATATCTAAGTTGACTTGCTTGCGGGGACTGACGTAAAAAAACAAGAAACCGTCGTTTATATGGGTTTTGAGGAAATCTGCGATCGCCGTTGTTTTCCCAATTCCCGGATTCCCCGTCAAAAAGATATAAGTTTCATCAGATTGCAGTGCTTTGACAATCAATTGAGCGTGAGCATTTCTCAGATGTAATCCGCGATCGATTTGCAAATCATCGGCCAGTTTATCTGATATAATATCTATGGAATTAACAAAATTATCGATCCGCTCTGTATTACGTACAGGTGTAGAACTTTTGCCAATCGTCAACAAATCGCTGACAAACTTTTTGCCATTTTGAAAACTGCGAGCTGCGTTGAGTTGAATCGTATCTAAAACATCGCCGCGAGCATCGTTAATCTCTTTATTTTTCGCTTCCTGCTGGTAGATTTTGGCACAATTCGCCAAGATGTCAATTTTATCACTGCGGAGGGAAATTGCGCTAATTGTGCGATCGCTATAACCGACAACATTCAACAACACCTCAGCACCATCAGGAATCATACCAGTCGTTTGCAGAAAACCGTAGAAGCTGTGAGCGTAGCTACCAGCCTGAATCAACTTAGCGCTTTCCTTATCCTTATACTTAAAAGCCGTAAAATAGCGGTTTAAACCCTCCGAAAAGTCAATACCTAAAGTGCTAGTATCGATTCGCAGATTAGAAAAAACACTTTTCGATCGCAAATAGCTAATTTCTCTGAGCAAAGACTTCCGCATCACCTCTATTTCGTTGAGATTCTCGACTTTTTCCGAAGTCAACGGAGGAGTAAACACAGATAAATCAACGCACAGAATTCTAAAATCCTTACCATTTTGCAACAAAATCAGGGTATCAGCTTGCAAAAACTCGCCTTTTTTCTTGTAGCGGCGGATGTAGGAGTTAATCTCATCGTCTGAGAAATTTGGTGGTGCTGTTTCAAACTGAGATAATACCTTCTTAAACGCTTTAAAAACTTCTGTCTCATCGTCATTCTGGGTTCTAATACTGTTAGCACAACTCAAACTGCACTGAAAATACAAGATTTGCGATAACCTTAAAGTCCAGCCCGTAGATGTGAGGTACTCCCGGAAGAAATTCAACCCACCAATAAAGCCTTTTTGGACAAAAAATAGACTCCACTTCTCAACAATTTTAGCATCCAAACTACCGAGGAGATTAGCTTCCCTAGTTATTTCCGCCATCATCTTTGGCAATTCTAGTTTCTGTAAATCGAGACGGTAGGAATCTCCGAAATTGTGAGCTATATTTTCACGCTGAATATACGCCAGAATCCCTATATTAAATCCCACCTCAAACAGCCGTCCCAAATCTTCACCAATCATGATTAATACCTCCCTCATCCACATTCAAGACTTCTCTTACCTTATTCAAAAATGCCAGGGAATTAAAATCCGCACTACCGCCAGCATGACTAAATACAGACAAAGCACCCACCGATTCATCGCCAATAATTCGCTCGTAGGGGTCAAGTTTTAAACTAATATTGTGACGAGCTTCATACCGAGAAAAGTGGAATATTGTTAGATAATGTAGCAAATTATTTTTGATTACACCATCATAAATCAAACCTTCACGAATATCTTGATCGTCTAGGATACCTTGATAGATATTCAACAGAGTCGAGTAGGAAATGACACCGTTATAAAAGTTTTTTTCCTCCCTGACTCTAATTCCGTTAAACAAGTTGAAAAACATCACAGCTTGCTGACTGGTATCTGCAAACAAGCTTTCAAGCTCCATTGCATCCTGAATGTAAAAGGATTTTCCCCTATCGCCTAGGAAACTGCGGACATAGTATTTATCAAAGAATATCGGATAAATTTTGATATCCCGCCTCTCTCCCTTCAAAGTTCGGAGCAATTTTTTTGACATGAAAGACAATTCCTCATCTTCCTCAGTCTGAGTAATATGCAGCGTACTCATGTAAGGTGCTTGCGAAATATATGCGAAATTCCGATATCCTTGCTGATAAAGCTGACTCATTGAATCTTCAAGGATTAACGGCTCAGAATAAAGACGGCTGACACTGTAATTCTCGGAAAGTGTTTTCAGCATTTCGACTTGAATTGTACTGTCATCTAGACGATTGATTCCGACAATTTCTCCGATTAAGCAGGCTTGTCTTTGGAAGCGGTTTTGATTGCTTCTTTTCGCATCACTATCCCGGCTGGAAACGACAATAATTGCCAATTTATCCAACTCAGGGGCTAGCTGTACATTATCATCGAATCGAAACTTTTTAGGAAGGATTGAATACAGGGAACTCAAACCGTTACGAATTGTGTAACCATTGGGCGTTTTTCTAATCCGAAATCCTTGAGAAGTTGAGCGTTGTTTTTCACTCAAAATATGAGACAATGTTTTAGAAAGGTTAGCCATAAACACTTCTGACGGCGAAGGGTGATTGTGGTCGCCTTCGTGGAGCCTCACCATCGGAATAAACAAGTTGTCCGCAGCACTTTCGAGCAATATCCTCAGACAGATATAGGACAGCAGCAACATGGTAAACTTATACACAAAAATTGCTGCAGGTTGTAAACCTTTATCGCCGCAGTCTAGTCGTCTATCGTCATAGGGAAACACAACTAATTTGGTCTGAAAATGTTTTTCGTAGATTTCTCTAGAGCGAGGGGCTTTAGGTGCAGAAAGTACAGGCAAAACATCGACACCTTTGATATTGTATTCCATGCTAAAATTTTGGCGTTCATCAGTTGGGAAATACCGGACATCTTCGATGCTGATATTGACGGGTAGCTGACAAATAGATTTTTCATCGACACTAGGTTCTTTGACGGTAATATAATGAAGCGTTTGCTTGTAATTTCGCTCCATAATGTCATTAAAAAATTTACCATTCGTCAAAATATTGTCAATATCTTCTACCAGACCTATTTTGAGGTTTACGTGTCGCGTTTCTGTGCGGGTTGGTAAAATTGTTTGACGCTCCAGAAAGCCTTTTAGCATTCTTCTCAGATGCGTAATTTTGTGTTTTATGTTAAACTGATTAAGCCCTTTAATAAAGTTGCGAAAAAGCTCTTTTTTTTGCTCATCGTTAGAACCTTGCAAAACGGGCAAGACTCTTTGTTCAAATAGGGATCTAGGCTGATGATTTAGTTCCGATTCCGGGTCGTAATTTTGTGCTAGTGGGTCATTGCGGGAAGCCAGCACAAAATAGTAGAGCAATGCTATTTTTAACAGTTTGCGGACGAAGGTTTCGGGATTAGAATCCTCATCAAATTCTGCTTGATGTTCTTCACTGTCGGGATTTAGCAGGTTCAGATAATACTCAAATACATCTTTTCCACCGCGCGCTTGAACTGAGTTATCAAATTTGATTTTGAGGCCAAAGATAAACTTACGCTCGTTACGATAATTGTCCGTACTTTCTCCCAAGTAACCTGATACAATAGGAATAATTGGCAGTGTATCTAAAAATTCCGAACGGGCAAATATCTCGCGATAATTAACTCGAACACCAGCATAATTAACTTCGTACTCGCCATCGGATTTAGTTGGGTCGTTGATGTATTCTTCTATCAATCTGAGGCGGCGAATTAAGTCTTCTAAATAGATGATGCCTACAGTATCTGTGCTGCTTGCGCGGATGTGTTCGAGCAGATACTCTAAGTAAGTAATCTTAGCTTCTTTTTGAATTTTGCCGAGAGTTTCTTTGTCTACCAGTCGGATTAATTTGTGAAAATCCGATTCAGGATTTTTAACCATCTCATCAAGACGGTGGTTAAGGTCTTCTTTCTCACTGCTAGTCTCGGCATTTTCATTGATATAGTTTTGCAAACCCTGCTTGAGTTCTTGTTCAAAAATATCTGTATTTCGGACGGTAACGGTCAATTTATGCAATTTTAAAGCTGCATGGCTTCCAGTACCTCGGCTTTCCAAAGTTAGCCTTTCTTTTTCTAAAGAAGGGTGGCGGGTGCCAAAATCGTATTTAAAGCCTAACTCTTGGCCGCTTCCCCGAAAAGAGGGTGAGTCTAATGGACTAATCAAACTAGCGACAAACCTTTCAATAGAAGTATTTTGTGGCAGTTTAAATTCTAATTGCTGCCGCAAACACTGTTGAATCTGTCTAACTTGACTGCCAAAACGCTCCTCAATTTCCGGCGGTAAGTTAACAGTAGCAGAATGTGCTTGACGTTCCCCAGAACCCAGGGGTTGCCGCACTCGCTTGTTGGCAACATCCGCAGCAATGGTGTCAATATCAATTAGCAAGCGGCTGTTGTCTTCTGATACGCTAAACGGGTTTTTAGATTGCAAAACTTCTAAAATCTTGTCCAGCAAATCGCCATAGTCCACTGGAACTAAATCGCTGTCATCCAATCTTAAGAGGTTCACCCTGTTAACTCCTTCAAAAAGCTTGAATCCACTCTTTCACATCGTACTCAGTCCAAACCCCATTTACCCAATAAGGATCGGCTTCCACCAATTGTCGCACAGCCGCCTCATCTTCGGCTTCGTAAATTGCAAAAACTTTTGTTAAATCTTTCGTGGGCCCGATCGTACTTAATACACCCGATTCCTTCTGCTTAGCCAATCCGGCTAAATGAGCGTCTCGAAACGGCTCGCGTTTTTCGAGAACGTCTTCGCAGTAACTTCCCCACATCACATATTTTGTCACGGTTTTGAGCCTTAGATGAATTTGTTTAAAAGTTATTGTACAATAAGAGTAAGAGGTTTTAACTAAAATTTTAAGAAGAAGATTAATGAACCGCAGAGAGCGCAGAGGGCGCAGAGGAAGAGGGGAAAGAGAGATGAGTGTTAGATAGGAGAAGATGGCTATGACTTTATTAGACATTCGTTTGTTGACGGTTGAAGAATATCACCGAATGGCAGAAATTGGTATTTTTGAGGAAGACGAACGAGTAGAATTATTGGCAGGACAGATAGTAAAGATGGCTGCAAAAGGAACAGCACACAGTGCAGCGGTGACACGCACAGAGAAGTTACTGGAAAACCGTTTGGGAGAGCGAGTTTTGGTGCGGCTGCAAGATCCTGTTCGGTTAAATGATTTCTCGGAACCTGAACCCGATCTTGCTGTGGTCGTACCCGATCCGCTTTACTATGAAGACCACCATCCAACTCCGTCTGAAATTTATCTGATTATTGAAGTTGCTGATAGAACCCTGAGAACAGATTTGGGGATAAAAGCGACTATTTATGCTCAGTCAGGAATTGCTGATTATTGGGTTTTGGATGTTAATAATCGGCAACTTCACGTATTTAGAGAACCGAGTCAGGATGGCTATCAGAGTATAGTAGTTCTTGAGGATGATGCGAGTATTTCTCCTTTGCAATTTCCTGATTTTTATTTTATGGTTGGGGAGATGTTGCGGCCGTTGGTGTCAATTTAATTAACGTTAAAAATTGAGCCCTGCAGGGGTTGAAACCCCCGCATCAAAGCTGAAGTCCTCGCTATGAAGACTGAAGAGTTCATTAGTTACCAATTATGCACTTGAGACGGTTTTATTGCAAGAATTTGAGCTTCTTCGCTTTGCTCAAAATGGCAAATTTACCTTGTTATCTCTAAATCTTATTAGTCCTCTTGAGAGGACTTTAGCTTTGAGCCAGGGAATTCATTCCCTGGCGGTTTCCATTGCTGAGTAGCGGCCTCTTTAGCTTCTCAAACTAACGCCGAATTTCTCAACTAAAACATCGCGCACTTTTTGTTGTGCCGGTTCGACATCGGTTTCGCTCAAAGTTCGATCGCCCGCGCGGTAAACTAACCGAAAAGCCAAACTCCGCTGTCCCGCCGGCACGTTGTCGCCCCGATATTCGTCGAACAATTCCACGGAATCCAGCAAACTACCCGCCGCCTTTTTCATCGCACTCTGCATCTCAACAACCGGAACTTCAATCGGTGCGAAAAACGCAATGTCTCGGTCTGAAGCGGGGAAACTCGAATAACCCGCGAATTTGCGAGTTAAGTTGTTCGATCGCCCTAATTCACCCAACAGCACCGCTAAATCTAATTGAAACACGTAAACCTGCTCAGGCAAATCCTTTTCTTGCTGCAATTGCGGGTGCAACTGTGCGAAAATTCCTAAATGTTTCCCGTTTAACGATAACGCAGCGGTGCGGCCAGGATGCAGCCTTGTGGGGCGGGCATCTTGCCCGCCACTAATAGGATAAACATCCTGTTTACCATCATCTTGTCGATATTCCACCGACAAACCCAACTCTTGAAATGCGCTTTCCAAAATACCTTTTGCCTCAAACCAAGTCAAAGGTCGATCGCGCCCTCCCTGCTGCCATTTCCACACAGTCGGATCGCCGCCGATAATCCCCGCAACTGCATCCGCTTCCTTCATTGTGGGGAGTAGGGGTTGGGCATCCTGCCCGCCCTCTTCCTTCCAGAAAATGCGGCCGACTTCAAAACCGTTTAGCGCCCCATTTCCCTGTTCCAAATTGTACTGGAAAGCATCAATCAAACCCGACAGCATTTCAGTCCGCAAAGCCGAATACTCCACAAACAGCGGATTCGCCAGCACCACCTGATTGTCTCCCTCAGTTTTCACCAAAGAATAGTGCATCAACTCCGTCAAACCGGCAGCCCGAAAAGCCGATCGCACATTCCGAATTGCCGCGTATTCCGCCGACAGATAACCGGGTTCCGTTTTGCTGGGCAAAGTATCGCAGAAATTGTCATAACCGTGGAGTCTGGCAACTTCTTCAATTAAGTCAATTTCCCTTTCTAAATCGCGGTAACGGTAAGGAGGAACAGTTATTGCAAACACCCGTTCTTTTTCCGTTGCAACAACTTCGCAGCCCAAAGCTGTCAGAATATTTTTCACCTCTTCCGGTTCCAAATATTTAGAACCGCCCGTTTGTCCTCTTTTCAACTGCCCCAAAACCAGATTTACTCGGTCTAAACGCAATTCGAGCGATCGCGAAAAACTCAAATCCTCGCCGGAACTCGCCGTTTTCTGCACCGTCGCAGTGCCTCCAGCCAACTCCAAAATTAGGGCAACAGCGCGGTTGCAAGCCGTCGCCAATGCCGCCTGATTCACCCCCCGTTCGTAGCGGATCGATGCCTCGCTCCGCAGGCCTTGAGCGCGCGCAGAACGGCGAATCGTTGCCTGGTCAAAAATCGCGGCTTCCAAGACTAAATTGTGCGTTCCTTCGTGAACTTCCGTATCTTCGCCGCCCATTACCCCAGCTAAGGCAACGGGTTTGTCGCTAGCAGTAATTAACAGATTTTGAGCTTGCAAATTGCGGTTTTGTCCGTCCAAAGTTTTGAAGGATTCGCCTGTTTTGGCAAAGCGGACGCCGATGCTGATATCTTGAGTACCTGTGAAAGATTGCAGGCGATCGCGATCGAAAGCGTGCAGCGGTTGTCCCCATTCCAGCAAAATGTAATTAGTTACGTCAACTACATTATTAATTGGCCGCACTCCCGCCGCCTGCAACCGCTGCTGCAACCAAGCTGGAGAAGCAGCAATTTTCACACCTTCAATTGCCGTGCCGATGTAAATCGGGCATCCTTGCGCGTGGGATATTTCTACTGCCAAACCAGGACTTTCTTTGCCCTCAATCACCACACCATTCGCTTCGGGAATTCTCAAACTCGCCCCAGTCAGCGCCGCCACTTCCCGCGCTACACCCACCATGCTCAAAGCGTCAGCACGGTTGGCAGTTGCTGTCAAGTCTAAAATTACGTCATCTAAACCCAAAAGCGGGCGAATATCGCTGCCCAATTCGGGATTTTCTAACTCGAAAATGTGAATGCCCGCTGACTCTTTCGCCAGTCCCAATTCTGCCAGAGAGCAAATCATTCCTTCGGAAGGAACGCCGCGCAATTTAGCAGGTTTAATCTTTAAATCAATAGTCGGGAGAAAAGTTCCTACAACAGCGACAGGCACGTAGATGTCTGCCCTAGCGTTGGGTGCGCCGCAAACAATATTCAGAGCTTCTGAAGAGCCGACATCCACTTGACAAACTCTCAATTTGTCTGCATTCGGATGCTGTTCGCAGGCGATGATTTTGCCCAAAACTACGCCGCTTGCCCAAGGGCGGCGGTCTTCGATTTCTTCAACTTCAAAGCCTGCCATTGTCAGGGTTTCGGCTAATTCTTCCGGCGATATCGCCACATCCACCAATTCCCGGAGCCAGTTTAGAGAAATACGCATAATTTAGTCAGTAGTCAGTAGTTAGTTGTCAGTAGTTAGTTGTCCGTTGTCCGCCCCGGCGAACTTCGACTGTGTAGCCTCAGCATAAATTATCGGACACTCATACCACATTAGTTTATTTTTGTCAACACATTTTTGTGATTGACGCAAAAACGAGCGATGAGTCCAAAGGTCACTAATTGGTGACAAATTAGTAACATTCTCAAAATAGAATGAGGTATGCTAGAAGTATCTGACAGGACAAAGAGCATCTAAATTTAGCTCAATAGCTTTCATCTCCGCACTCTATCCGATCGAGGATGAGTGGCGGGATAAAAGCCCGCCCATCAAGGGGGTTCGAGGCCCCGTAGATGGACAATTATTTTTTATTTCAAGACTAACTTTCAAGCATGGTATAATTATGGCATGATTACAGCATATAAATACAAATTACGTCCTAACTCATGGCAAGCCAATCAATTTGATGAGTGGCTTAATTTGTTGCGGATGCAGTATAACTATAGGCTGTCAGAGCGTTTTAACTGGTATGAGTCCACTCGTTGCCCTCTCGATTCATGCTCTCTGGTATCATGCAGTATTGCTCCCATACTCGAACAGCCAGATTATTACTGGCAAAAGCGAGACTTACTCAATACCAAAAAGCTATTTCCTGAGTACAGACAGATTCATTCTCAGGTATTGCAGAATTGTGTTGAGAAAGTTAAAAAAGCTTTTGATCGATATATCAAGGCTGACAAAACTGGTCAGCGTTCTGGCAAGCCAAGATTTAAAGGGAAAGGTAGATATCACAGTTTCACCTATAGCCAGATGAAACAGGACTGCATCAAAGGTAATCGCATCACTTTACCGAAAATTGGTGACGTGAAGATTATCTTGCACCGTCCTATTCCCGATGGATTTAAAATCAAAACTGTTCAGATTGTCAAAGCTGCGGATGGTTACTATGTCACCTTGACTTTACAAGATGTCACCGTGCCAACCCTACGCTATGATATCAATCTCGATCGTGCAGTTGGTATTGATATGGGACTCAAGGATTTCTTGATAACCAGTGATGCTGATACTGTAACCATTCCTCAGTTTGCTAGAAAAGCCCAAAAGGATAAAAAACTGCGAAATAAATCTGTCTCTCGCAAAAAGAAAGGCAGTAATCGCAGACGAAAAGCTGTTAAACGTCTTGCTAAACATCATCAAAAAGTGGCAAGGCAACGCAGAGACTTTCATTGCAAGACTGCAAAGCGATTACTAGACAAATACGACCTAATTGGCTTTGAAGATTTGAATGTCAAAAGTTTGGCTAGAACTAGGATGGCAAAGTCAATCCTAGATGCTGGTTGGAGTGAATTCCTATCTATTCTGGTTTGTAAGGCTGAAAGTGCTGGCAAATTGGCTATAGCTGTGAATCCAAATGGCACTACCCAAAATTGTTCTAGTTGTGGTACTCGCATCCCTAAAACTATTGCCGACAGATGGCATAGTTGCCATGTCTGCGGTCTTGAACTAGATAGGGATGTGAATGCTGCAATTAATGTCAAGAATATTGCTGTCGGGCGGACAGTGATTAAAGCTCAGCGTGCTTCCGATGCAGATGCAGGATTAGCTGAGAAGCCCACCCTATACTCGTCCGCGAGTTAGGGTTGGGAGTCGTCACCAAGTCTTTAAACTATCTTCAAGGATAATCTACCGAAAAAACTCACAGCAGCGAGATAATCAAAATAGGGAAAAGATATCGGCCTAATAGACTTAGGTGCAATTCCAATTCGCAACCGGACGCACGGCCCGCCGGCAAATGATAGATCAGTATTTCTACCAGAAGCAGGAACAGGCAATTTGTGCGTCGATCGACGCTGACAAGATCAGAACAACATAGGCAAACTCAATCAACATGAGCTACTGCGTAAATCCGGGCTGTCCACATCCTCAAAACCCTGCTGACTCTATTCTCCAATGTCAGACGTGCGGTGCGCGGTTATTGCTGCGCGCTCGCTACCGAGTCATTGAACCGTTAGGACAAGGAGGTTTTGGAGCTACATTTCTGGCAAAAGACATCTCATTGCCCGGTCAACCGAGTTGCGTGGTCAAGCAACTGCGACCCAGTAGTTCGTCGCCGCGAGTTTTAGAAATGGCGCGGGAATTATTCAAGCGAGAGGCGAAAACCCTCGGCCAACTGGGCGACCACCCGCAAGTACCGAGGCTGCTAGACTATTTTGAAACCGAACAGCAATTTTACTTAGTTCAAGAGTATGTTAAAGGCTCGACTTTGAAACAAGAAGTCAAGCACTCAGGCCGTTTCAACGAATCGGATGTTAAAAATTTTCTATTAGAAATTCTGCCAGTAGTGCAATATATCCACAGCCAAGGAGTAATTCACCGAGACATCAAACCCGCAAATATTATTCGCCGAGTTCAAGACGGCCACTTAGTTCTGATTGATTTCGGAGCGGTAAAAGACCAAGTTAGCCAAACAATATTATTAGACCCCGCCGACCAAAGCGCCAACACGAAATTTTCAGTCGGCACATTTAGTTTTGCTCCCCCGGAACAAATGGCGCTGCGGCCGATATTTGCCAGCGACATCTACGCGGTGGGGATGACTTGCTTGTACTTGCTGACAGGAAAGTCGCCCAAGGATTTAGATTTTGATGGAGTAACCGGCGAAATTGTGTGGCATCCCCATGTTCAGGTAAGCCCAAATTTTGCGCGGATCCTCGAAAAAATGCTGAAGCCGATGGTTGGCCACCGCTTCCAATCGGCAGCAGATGTCCTCAGAGCTCTCTCTGGCGAATTTGAAGACCCAAGTCTTGTCGATGGCTTGGCAACTCAATTCAACGGCTCTTCTCGTGCAGTTGAAGAACCGACAATATTTAATGACGAGGGTTCTTCGTGGTCACGGCCTCAGAGCAAAATTAATCAAGATTTACGATCGAACCACACCCGCGCTGGTAGAAGTTCCTTCACCCAATCCGGGAACACGGGGATGCAGCCCAGAGTTTCCCGGACTCTGGCTGAGTCAGGCAGAACTTTCGGAACGGTTGGACATTCTAGCGGCAATTTAGCAGCGTCAAAGGTATCGAAAGTTGCTCCTAAGTGGGACACCAACAGCTTGCGAGCGGCATATTTTAAAGGCAAGCGCGATTTTGCTGACTGCGAACTGTCGGGCTTGCAACTGCAAAAATTGCAGTTAGCGGGAAGTAATTTTTATCAGGCTAGGTTGGTGAAGGCAAATTTGCAAGCAACGGATTTGTCGGGGGCGAATTTGGGTCACGCCCGGTTAACTCAGGCGAATTTGCGAGATGCCAACTTGACAGAGGCTTATTGCAGCACTGCCAATTTTGAAGGCGCGGATTTCCGAGGTGCTGACTTGACGGGGGCTTATTTGACTAAGGCGAATTTGCGGGGAGCAAATTTGTGCGGGGCGAATCTTACGAACGCTACAGTTTCTGAGGAACAACTGGCAATGGCAAAGACCAATTGGCTTACTGTTAAGCCGGATGGTAAGCGGACTTTTGGATTTTAATAAGTCAGTTGTCAGTTGTCAGTTGTCAGTTGTCAGTTGTCAGTTGTCAGTTGTCAGTAGGCAGTAGGCAGTAGGCAGTAGGCAGTAGGCAGTAGGCAGTAGGCAGTTGTCAGTTGTCAGTTGTCAGTTGTCAGTTGTCATAAGTTAACAGTCAACACTCCACAGTCAACAGTCAACAGTCAACAGTCAACAGTCAACAGTCAACAGTCAACAGTCAACAGTCAACAGTCAACAGTCAACACTCCACAGTTAACAGTCAACAGTCAACAGTCAACAGTCAACAGTCAACAGTCCACAGTCAACTCCCCCAGTCAGGTGAGTCGTCAGGAGGAAGCTCGATCGCCGATCGGCCGCCTAAATTAAAAACTAGGAATGGAGGATTCGATCGCACCTAAACATGAAACTGCTCAACCGCCGCACTCGAACGCTTCTGTACACCGGCATCCTGGCGCTGGCCTACTTTGTTACCGGAAAACTCGCAGCGTCGATGCTGGGACTGGTGAAAGGCGAACCCTCCCCCGTGTGGCCGCCCGCCGGTATTGCTCTAGCGGCACTGCTACTGCAAGGGCGACGGATGTGGCCGGGAATTGTCCTCGGTTCGGTGCTGTTAAACTCTACCGGCGGTATACCGTCGGCTGTTATTGCCACATCGGCCTTTAGCGTCACCCTGCAAGCGCTGGCTGGAGAGGCTTTACTGACTTGGAGCGGATTTTCTACCAAACTCGATCGACTGCGAGATGTTCTGGCTTTAGTAGCGGGCGCTGTCATCGGGTCTACTCTTGTGGGTTCTATCCTCGGCAACTTGGGTACGTGCATTTTTGGTTGGGCTCAGTGGAGCAATTTCTCTCGCAACTGGTGGACTACGTGGCTCGGAGACGGCATGGGAATTTTGATTGTAACGCCCGTGCTGCTGACTTTGAACCACGTCGTTAACAGTTTTAAATTTCCACTAAAACTCAGATATTTCATTATTCTCAATTACTTGTTTAGGAACAGGCAAGATGCCTGTTCCACAAGAGATGAATTTTCTTGTGGAACAGGCATCTTGCCTGTTCTTGATAATGGTGTAAGAGGTGAGAAACAATCTCGGATTATTTCTATTTTAAAACCCTTTTTTAACTGGGAAAGTTACCAATCACAAGTTACAAATTATCCCCGGAGATTTCCTGCACCTGAAAACCGCTACAATCTTCTATTTTTAATCATTAATTATTCAGAAATAGCGCTCTGGCTGACTCTCTTGCTGAGCGTTAGCTGGCTATTTTTTTGCTCAAAAACACAAGCGGCGATCGCTCAGTATCCGCTGGAGTATCTGCCTTTTCCTCTAATAGTTTGGGCTGCCCTGCGGTTTCAACCGGCGGGAGCGATTTTTGCTTATTCGATCGTCTCTTACATCGCGATTTGGGGAGCAGTGCAGGGAGGCGGCCCGTTTTTGGCCAAAAGCGATAATCTCAAACAGGCGGTTTTATTTTTACAAGCTTTTACCGGTACGATCGCCCTTGTGGCTCTGATGTTGGCCGCCGCCGTAGCAGAACGCCAGCAAGCGCTCTTTGAGGTGCGCCGCACGGCCGCCATGCTGCGCGATCGCGAAGCTAGTTTAGCCAACGCTCAGCGCATCGCTCAGTTGGGAAATTGGGATTTAAATTGCGCCGCCCTCACAGCAACTGACAACTGCGAAGAATCCGCAGAACATCATATATCTAATATCGAATTGCGGTGGTCAAACGAACTTTACCGCCTCTTGGGTTTTGCTCCGGGAACTGTCAAACCCACACCAGAAGTTTTTTTGCAGGCTGTACATCCAGAAGACCGAGAATTGGTGGCGCGATCGCAGCGCCAAGCTATGTTTGAACGCCAAGCCTATTGCATTAACTACCGAATTGTGCTGGCAGATGGCTCCGAACGTACTGTCTGCGAACAGTCGGCCATTGAGTCAGGGGCGATCGCCGCCACAGTCCAAGACGTTACCGAACGCCACCGCGCGGAAACCGCTTTGCGGGCGTCCTCCGATCGCGATCGCTTGCTCTCAGAAATCGCCCTGCGAATTCGCAACTCCCTCGACCTCGAAGAAATTCTCAATACTACTGTTGCCGAAGTCCGGCAATTTTTCAAGGCAGACCGCGCTTTCATCGGTATTGTGGACGCGGACGGGGTAAATCTTCCTAGCCCGGTGTACGGTAAGGTTGTGGCTGAGTCTGTGGCAAGCCAATGCCGTTCTCTTTTGGGGTGGGTACTCGCTGACGAGAATCACCTCGAAAGCCAGAAAACTTTTTATGCTAACAACCGCGTCCGAGCTCTCTCCGATACTGCTAGCGTTCAACAGAGCGTTCCAATTTCCCAATTGTACAGCGATTATCAAATTAGAGCGACGTTAAATGTGCCGATCTTCCTGGGGGATGAATTGTTCGGGATCTTGGCCGTCAACCAGTGCTCCAGGCCCCGCCAGTGGCAGGAATTTGAAATTGATTTGTTGGAAAAACTCGCTACCCAAGTGGCGATCGCTCTACAGCAAGCCCAACTTTTGCAGCAGGTAAAAGCTCTCAATGCCAACTTGGAATCTCAAGTCGAGGAACGCACCCACCAACTACAGCAAAAAATGCACGAGTTGCAAGAAAGCAACCGCCTGAAAGACCTATTTTTGCACGCAGTTTCTCACAATCTCCGCACTCCTGTTATGGGAATGTTAATACTGCTAAAAAATTTGCTCAACAAATCGCCCTCTGACTCTCTACAAGATGTTCCGGTTTCTCGATCGATTTTGCAGCGCATCGTTCAGGCCAGCGAACACCAGTTGACTATGGTTAATGCCCTGCTCGACGCTCACGCTAGCGAGGTCAAAGGGATTGTTCTCAATACTGTACCGCTGCATTTGCCGTCTTTAGCTTCAGCCATTGTTGCCGATTTAGAACCGATTCTGGCAAAAAATCAAGCAAATTTGACTCAGGATATTCCGGCGGATTTGCCACAAGTCAATGCCGATCGCCAACACTTGCAGCGGGTGCTAGAAAATCTGTTGACTAATGCTATTAAACACAATCCTCCGGGAGTCAATATAACTTTTAAAGCCGAGGTAATTGAAGTTGAAACAGCGCTAAGTTATGAAGAAAATTCACAGGCTTTAAGAGCGCCCAATAATCCGCTTGGCCGCTGTATCGCTAACCGGATACCTGCTGCGGGCGATCGTCCTAGGATGGGCGAGAGCACCCAGAAAAATCAGGAAACCCTGGCCAAATTTAACCTCGACGGCAGTTGCAAAATGCCTCGCTATCAGGGTCAAATTGGCAATATCGGCAGCAAATTGCCCGAAGTCACCGTAAAAATGGTTCGCTGTACTGTAACAGATAATGGAGTGGGAATCAGCGCCAAACAGCGGGAATCTCTGTTTGAACTTTACGTTCAAGACCCTAATAGCCGACAATTAACAGGGCTGGGTTTGGGACTGTACCTGTCCAAGCAAATTATCAAAGCTCACGGCGGCTCGATCGGCGTCGAAAGCACTCCCGGCGGTGGTTCGACTTTCTGGTTTTCGCTACCTGCTGTCAACTCGGACGATCGATCTTTGTCAATCTAAAATCTAAAATCTAAAATCCGCGCAACCGCTAAGTTTTTCGACTCACAGTCAACAGTCAACAGTCAACAGTCAACAGTCATTCCGGTGCAACCGGAATTGATATAATCTAAAATGGTATGACCTATTTGGGCAATGCAAAATCAGTTCAGGCGTTAACGGTTTACGAGGTGTGGCGCGATCGCTTCCTCCGAGATCGGCTGCGCCCTGCTGTCGGAATTGCCATCTTTTTTGCCTTCACAATAACAGTCTATTTTCTGGGCGAAAGATTCTTCGCTCGCCAGGAGTTTGAAAGTGTTTATTTGTACACGAGCGCTGCTGTAGAATTGGGTTTGTTGACTTGTTTTGTGTTGCAAAAAACCTCCTTCGGACAGCGCTATCCCGGTTTGCTATTTTTGGGTTTTTCGTGGTCGCTGACGGTGATTGTACAGCTTGGGCTAGCTGTCGCACAAGCCGGGGAATTACCAATTTTTACCTGGAGTTTAGCGTTTCTAATCCAAGCTACGGTGATGCCCGTCCGCTGGCGTCTCCACCTGATTTCTCAACTCGGCGTTTTGTTTTGCCACGTCGGGATAAATTTGGTTTTAAATCTAAGTTTTGCTAAGTATACTCCTTTTAAGTTGACCGGGTTGTACTTATATTTGTTTTGGTTTTGTTTGATTTGCGATTTGTCGGTTTATTGGTACGAATGTCTGCAACGGAAAGAGTTTAGTACGAGGCGTGAGTTGGAATCTGCTTACCAGCAGTTGGAGGCGGCGGAGGCGAAGTACCGCAGCATTTTTGAGAATGCGGGCGAGGGGATTTTTCAAAGCACTCCCGATGGCCGTTATATTACTGCAAATCCAGCTTTGGCGCGGATTTACGGCTGCGATTCCCCGGAAGAAGTGACGGCAAAGTTTACTGATATTGAGCGGCAGTTGTACGTCGATCCGGCTCGCAGAAATGAGTTTTTGCGATCGATCGAGGAAAGCGGCACAGTATCGGATTTTGAATCTAAAATTTACCGCTCTGATGGCAGTATAGTCTGGATTTCTGAGAAGGCGCGGGCGGTACGGGACAGCAGCGGCGCTGTGCTTTATTATGAGGGTTTAATTGAGGATATCACGCAGCGCAAACAGGCACAAGAATCGCTGCGGCTCTTTATCCACGCTCTTTCTCACGACTTGCGAAACCCGGTAGCGGGAATGTTAATGGTGCTGAAAAATTGGCAGACGAAAACCGGGGATTCCATCGCAATTCCCCGTTCTGTTTTGGATCGGATGATTCAAGGTAGCGAGCAGCAATTGCGCTTGATAAATTCGCTGTTGGAAGTTCACGCCGGGGAATTGCGCGGTTTGGTTCTGCACTGCGAATCGGTTAACTTGAGGGCGATAGTTGAAGCCGCTGCGACCGATTTGGAGCCTTTAATGAATGAGGGTAAAGCTACTTTTAAAAATTTAGTCCCGGATGATTTGCCAGCCGTGAATGCTGACAAAACTCAGTTGTGGCGCGTGTTATCTAATTTAATAGCTAATGCTTTGAAACACAATTTTCCGGGACTGAATTTAACAGTTTCTGCTCAAGTAATCAAGGCTGAAAAATTAACTATAAATCAAAGGAGAGCAAAACAAGACATCGACAAATTACCGATTACCAATCCACAATCTCCCATTACCAATCCCCAATCGCCCATCCCCAATCCCGGAAGTAGGATGATTTACTGTACCGTGGAAGATGACGGGGCGGGAATATTGCCGGAACAGTGCGAACATCTTTTTGACCTTTACGCTAGGGGCGATCGATCCCGACACTCCGTCGGTTTGGGTTTGGGTCTATATCTTTGTCGGCAAATTATTAATGCTCACGGCGGCCAAATAGGGGTAATTAGTACTCCCGGTGCTGGGGCAAGTTTTTGGTTTACTTTGCCGCTGGCTGAGAATTTGCGGTGATTTTTTTTGTATGTTTAATTACATTAAATCTAGCAATCGTGCCATATATTAAGAACGTTCTTAATTGCGGAAACCCTTGCGAAATATGCTTCTGCCTTCTTCCTTCTTGCTGCGGCTATACTTGTGTTGTGCCGTCGCAGGTGCTTTTTGAGTGGTTCAAGCCAAATCAGTAGATCGGACTATTTCGATCGGACTATTGATATTAACTTAAAACCGTGGTATATTTACCAAAATGTTTTTAAAAGAAAAATAAATTTCAGATCTTCACATTTTCTTTAGAAACATCATTTAATCTAGAAAACCTCTAAAACTAGATAAAAAATATGCAATTTATGTTTGTCGAGAAAAGCTCAGAAAATACAGCTAAAGAGGATGCAGCTAAGTACGACTCAGCTAAATATAACGAGCGGTCGTTCTCAACTTTAATTCGGGCGCTCCGTCTTTCCCAAGGTTACTTTTCTTTCGTTTTAGTCAACTGCAACTCGCTGGCTTTGCGGCAGCAAATAGTCGATCGGCTGCAAGTAAATTGTCCCGTGAAACCCCGGCAACTGTTTTTGCCCAAATCGGCTACAACTCTTTACACGACAATCGCAGCAGAAATAGACGGGGAACAGCCTCCAGCTTTAATGCTCCTCGGTTTGGAATCAGTGCAGCCCATCGATCGATTGCTCGTTTCTACCAACCTACTATGCAGCGAATTCAGCAAAACATTTTCGTTTCCCCTCGTCTTTTGGGTGACGGATGAGCTTCTGAGAAAAATCATTCGCACCGCCCCGGATTTATACAATCGGATGACGACAATTAGATTTATCAGTAATTAGTAATCAGCCCATAGATTTTAGATTTTAGATTTTAGATTTTAGATTTTAGATTTTAGATTTTTAACAGTCAACAGTCGATCGATTTTAGATTTTAGATTTTAGATTTTAGATTTTTAACAGTCAACAGCCCATCGATTTTAGATTTTAGATTTTAGATTTTAGATTTTTAACAGTCAACAGCCCATCGATTTTAGATTTTAGATTTTA